>JAOPYP010000314.1 GCA_025964635.1 Actinomycetes bacterium
GCCGAGACCCCTAGCCAGGCTGCGGGCGACCCGGCCCGCAACCGGACCCCCGACGCGGTGACCACCGCGCGGCGGCCGGAGAGGTGACCGCGATGACTTCGCAACGCGACGAGACCACCCATCACACCGCCGGCGAAGAGATGGCGGACGCCCCGATCATCATCGAACGCCGTGACGAGATCCTGACCGGGGACAGCCCCGCCGGCGGCATGCGCTACGACCCCGCCCCGGATGAGGACGCGACGGCCAGCGATGAACTGGTCGGCCGGCACGCGGCGCCGGACACCGGCGGCATGGATCCCGCCCCCTTGGTGGTGCCACCGGAAATACCCCGCCCCGACACGGGCAGCATGGAAACAGGCCGACCGGGCCTGGGCCGCGCTGAGGCAGACGCCCCGGAGGCAGGCGTCCCGGAGGCAGGCGTCCCGGCGGGGATGGCCGACGCGTCGGCCTCCAGCGCGGCAACCCCCGGCGCGGCGGATCCGGGGCCGGCTGCGCCCGGCTCGGCGCCCTCCGGATCGGCATCCCCTGACCCGGCGGCCGGGGCGACCGGAGGCACCATTCCTGCCGCGGCCCTGTCCGAGCAGCAGTGGCCGGCCATCCAGGCGATGTTCGTTGATGATCCAAAGGGGTCCGTGCAGCGGGCCGCAGCGGCCGCCGACGAGGTTGTGAAGGCCTTCGTGGCCTCGCTCGAGCGGGAGCAGGCGGCGCTGCGTGCGACGTGGGAGCACGACACGACCACGGAGGATCTGCGCACCGCGCTCCAGCAGTACCGGGCGTTCTGTTCACGACTCACCAGCAGCCTGCCATAACGCTCCCGCACATGCCCCGGAGCTCTCCAGCCAGGCTTTGTTCAGGTCGTCTCCGCCGCCCGCGCGCGTAGCGGACTGTCAATTTCAGGCAAGATGCCCTCGGCGGCTGCACCCGGACATAATCAGCGGCGCGCGGCCGGAGTTGCTCGCCGGGGACGGGACCGGCTTCGCTTGACTACCTCCGGTGACCCGATCGGCAGTCGGCCGTCCAGGTCCTCTGCGGGAATCCAGGCGTAGCTACGTTTCGACGTGATCCGAGTCAGAAGCCCCTGCCGCTCCAGGTTTTGGAGGTCCGTGCGCGCGGTCTGCGGGACGACATTGTGGCTTCTGCCATGGGAGGCCACCGTGTAGTGGGCCCCCGGATTCTTGATCGCATGTTCCAGCAAGGCCATCTGACGGTGGTTGAACTGCCGGGACATGGCCGCGAGGCCTTCCCGTAGGCGTCTCGTTTCCGTGACCTTGCGGCCTAGGTACTCCTGCAGGTCATTGATCGCGCGCTGGATGATCCCCAACTGGTAGAGCACGAAGTAGGTGAGGTCTCCGTCGTCTTGTTCGCTGTGGAGGAAACTTCGCGCGTACTTGGCTGGAGCCTTAGCCAGAAGTCGCGAGATCGGAAGGAATTCCGCGAGCCAGTAGTCCTGGCTGAGCATCGACCAGTAGAACAGCAGCCGGGCGGTCCGTCCGTTACCGTCCACGAAGGGATGGTCGTATGCCAGCATGAAGTGGGCTATAACCGCCCGGACGACGGGTGGCACGTAGGCGGTATCCGATGCCCCATTCGCGAAGTCGCAGAGCCGCTGAAGCCGTTCGGGGAGTTCCTCGGCCGGCGGTGGATCGTGCATCACCTCACCCTCGTCGTCCGCGACTACGACTCGGTCATCGCCGGGAAGTTGGATGCGCCCGCAGTTGTCTGGGTCGTCGAGCGTTCGTTCGGTGATGATGCGGTGGAACTTGCAGATCAGCGCCGGGGTAAGGGGTTCGTGGCGGACTTCACGGACATGGAGCATGCCGACGTAGTTGTTGACGATCATGCGTTCGCTCCTGGTCCGCGGCTTGCGGCCGGTACGTAGCATGTCCTTGGCAACCTTGTGCGTGGTGGAGGCGCCTTCAAGCTGACTGGAGGTGATCGCCTCCTCAATGAGTGAACTTATTACGTACCGGTCGCGCGTCGGTGCATCGTGCGTCACCAGTTCCGGGATGCCGATGCGCCCGCTGGTGTGCTTGTCCACCATCTCGATCCCGCGCAGCACCTCGTCGGGCAGTGCATAGGTGAGCTTCGCGCCCTGCTTCCCAGTGAGCGGAAGTGCCCGCTGCATGCCGTTTCGCGCGAGCTTGACCGATATCCACCACTCTTCGCTGCTGAGGCCATCTGGGGGCGGCCTGCGGCGCAGTTCGTCCCACGGGAGGTACCGATCACCAGCCACGGATGCGCCGAGGATGCGCCTGACGATGTCCTCCGCATCGGCAGGGCTACTGCTCAGGCGGCGGTCTACAAGCTCGTTGACTCGCGGCGGTGGCTTAGGCTTCCTCATAACACCTGCTAAATTAGCTCCTGCTAGCAGTTAATTAGCTGCTAACTACGGCTAGATTAGCAGGCTGCTCTGACTTCCTCGCCTGCAGTCGCTGACAGCGCTGCTACGTCGCTGCATGGTGGGCGCTCATCAGTTGCTGGTCCCGTCCCGGCCAACGAGGTCCGTCGCCGCGTAGGTGCGCAGGTTGGCCGGGCCAGTCGCGTTTTCCAGCGCCGAGGCGGGGACCACGTCGAGTACCTGGCCTTCTTCCAGAGCGTCGGCCAGACCGTGTAATTGGTGACCTGCGCAGACCTCATTACCGGGCGTTCTGCGGCCGGCTGGGGGGCCTGGCCTGACCGAGGGCCTGTCCGGAAGGGACTTGGTCACCCGCACCGGCCGCCCCCGCAGTGGCGGCTGGCGCCGGTGACCATCCGGCGGCCCCGCCTGTTCTCCCGGCCCGATGTCTCAGCCGGGCGGGGCAGGGGGGCCGGGCCGGTTCAGGACGGCCCGCGGCGCAGACTGACCCGGTAGGAGTAGTGGGCCGGGTCGAAATAGCTCACCGCCAGCTCAACCGGGGTGTCCGCGTCGTCGGTGTAGAGCCGGTCGATCCGCAGCACCGGCTGGCCGGGCGCGCACTCAAGGTGCGCCGCGGCGGCGGGCGGGGCGGCCGCGGCGGTGATGCTCTGCTCCGCGCCCTTGATCGACCGGGCCATCCTGGCGTCGATCAGCCCGATGACCGTGATCCGGCTGCGACGGCCCGCCGCGGCTAGTTCCGGGACGTCGCTGACCAGCGCGCCGACCGGAGGTGGCAGGAATACCGAGGTGTGGCAGAACGGGACGTTGCCGTGCAGCCGGATCAGGGTGAGCGCCTGCACGTCGTCGGAGGGCAGCCGCAGCCGGCTCGCGCCCTCCACGTCCACCACGTGCCGCAGCGGCGTGATGACCTCGCACTCGGTGTCGAGGGACAGGGCCATCAGGTCCTCGACCGAGCCGAAATGCCGCAGGTAGCGGTCGGCCTCGGCCACCGGGTACGTGCCGCGCCCGGCCACCCGGTAGATGATCCCCTCGGAAACCAGGTCCTGCATCGCCCGCCGGACCGTCTGCCTGCTCACCGAATGCCGCGCGGACAGCTGCTCCTCGGTGGGCAGCTGCTGGCCGTCGGCGTACTCGCCGTTGCGGATCGCGTCCCGCAGTGAGGCGGCCAGCGTCCGGTAGGCGCTGGACCTGACCTGGTCGGGCACAGGCTCCCGTTCCTCCCTGCTCCCGGGCGGCCCCGAGGGCTCCGGAGGCGGCCGCGGGGCACGCCCGGGGCGGACTGGGCCGCCCAGACGGTTGCGTCGCAAAATGGCCGTACATATCTTAGATTCAGTCGGCCAACTGCGGGAGGGGTGCCAGGTGCCGGAACCAACGGACTCGCTCGCCAGGCGGCTCGCCCAGTGGGCCCACGATCTCGAGCCGACGGGGGAGGATCTCGCCCTGGCGGACCGCTCGCTGGCCGATACGGTCGCGGTGGCGCTGGCCGGGCGGGAGCACCCGGTGACGCTGCTGGCCGGGGGCATGGCGGAAGCCCCGCGCTGGGCGGTGGCCGCCCACGTCCTGGACTTCGATGACCTGCACATGGAATCCACCACGCACATCAGCGCAGTCTGCGTGCCGACCGCGCTGGCGCTGGGCGCGGACGCCCGGGCCTACCTGGCCGGAGCCGGGGTGATGGCCCGCCTCGGCAACGCGCTGGGCTGGCCGCATTACTCCGCGGGCTGGCACGCCACCTGCACCGCTGGTGCCCCGGCCGCCGCGGCCGGGGCGGCGGTCGCGCTGGGCCTGGGCCCGGAGCGGATCGCCACCGCCATGGCCCTCGCGGTCCCGGGGGCGGGCGGGGTACAGCGGGCGTTCGGCACCGACGCCAAGTCGCTCCAGGTCGGGTTCGCCGTGGACAGCGGGATCCGGGCGGCCACGCTGGCCGCGGCCGGCGCGCGGGCCGACCCGGCCGCCCTGGACGAGTGGATGACGCTGGTCGGCGGCGACCCCGGCGCCGTTAACCTGTCCGGGCCCGCGGTTCCCGGCGGCCTGGCGGTCAAGATCTACCCGTGCTGCTACGCGTTGCAGCGGCCGATCAGCGCCCTGGGGGAGCTGGTCCAGTCCGGGCCGCTGGACCCGGCCGAGGTGCGCCGGATCGTGCTCCGCACCCCCGAGGGCACGCTGACCCCGCTGATCCATCACCGGCCGGACACCGGCCTGCAGGGCAAGTTCAGCCTGGAGTACGCCGCGGCTGCCGCGCTGCTGGACGGCTACCCGGGCTTCACCAGCTTCACCGACGACGCGGTACGCCGGCCCGCCGCCCGCAGCCTGGCCGGGCTGGTCGAGATCAAGAGTGAGCCGGGCGGGACCTGGTTGCTGGACGGCGAGCTGGTCGCCGAGCTGCACATGGCCAGCGGTGGTGTCGCGCAGATCAGCCAGCAGTTCCCCCCCGGGTCCCCGGCCCGGCCCGCTACCGCCGCCCAGTTCCAGGCGAAGATCACCGACTGCCTGGCCGGGCTGGATCTGGGCGGGCTGGATCTGGCTGGCCTGGGCGGCCAGGAGATGGATTCCCCGGTGTGGACCTGGCAAAGCGCCGCCGACCTGCTCCGGGACTTCTGCTAGTGCGGCGCGCCGGCCAGGCCACGGCGGCGAAGCTCGCCCAGGACAGCACGGCGGCGAAGCTTGCCCAGGCAAGCACGGCGGCGAAGGGATGGGCATGGATGAGCTGAGCGAGGAGGAGCGCGCGATCGTCGGCCTGGTCCGCGACTTCGTGGACCGTGACGTCAGGCCGGTGGCCTCGGAACTGGAGCACGCGAACACCTACCCGGAGAAGCTCATCGAACAGATGAAGCAGCTGGGTATCTACGGGCTGGCCATCCCCGAGCCGTGGGGCGCCGCGCGGGTCAGCACGCCTTGCTACGCGCTGGTCACCGAGGAGCTGTCCCGCGGCTGGATGAGCCTGGCCGGCGCCATGGGCGGCCATACGGTGGTGGCCAAGCTGCTCCTGGACTACGGGACCGGCGCGCAGAAAGAGCGCTACCTGCCGCGGATGGCGACCGGCGAGATCCGGGCCACGATGGCACTCACGGAACCCAGCGGCGGCTCCGACCTGCAGGCCATGCGCACGGCCGCGCGCCGCGACGGGGATTCGTATCTCATCAACGGGACGAAGACGTGGATTACGAACGCGCGGCGATCCGCGCTGGTCGCCCTGCTGTGCAAGACCGATCCGGCCGCGCGGCCTGCACACGCGGGGATCAGCATCCTGCTGGTCGAGCACGGGCCGGGCTTCACGGTCTCGCGTGACCTGCCCAAGCTGGGTTACAAGGGAGTGGAAAGCTGCGAGCTGTCCTTCGACGACTTCCGGGTGCCCGCGGACGCGCTGCTGGGCGACCGGGAGGGCGACGGCTTCGGCCAGATGATGCGCGGGCTGGAGATCGGCCGGATCCAGGTCGCCTCCCGGGCCGTCGGCGTCGGCCGGGCCGCCCTGGAGGACTCCATGCGGTACGCCCAGCAGCGGGAGAGCTTCGGCCAGCCCATCTGGCAGCACCAGTCGGTCGGCAACTACCTGGCCGACATGGCCACCAAGCTGACCGCCGCGCGCCAGCTGGTGCTCTACGCCGCGCGCTGCTTCGACGCGGGCGGCCGGGCGGACATGGAGGCGGGCATGGCCAAGCTGTTCGCCTCGGAGACCGCGATGGAGATCGCGCTCAACGCGGTCCGCATCCACGGCGGGTACGGCTACTCGACCGAGTTCGACGTGGAGCGTTATTTCCGCGACGCCCCGCTGATGATCGTGGGGGAGGGCACCAACGAGATCCAGCGCAACGTCATCGCCCGCCAGCTCATCAAGCGAAACTCCATCGCCCCATGAGCAGTGGTAGCTCTGGGGGGCGACTCCCCGGAACCCCCCGCGAGTCCCCGGCCCGGGGGGCCACGCCGTCGGCGCACCCCCCGCCCCCGGCGGACGTGAGGGCGCTGCCGCTGGACGGGGTGCTGGTCGTCGCGCTGGAGCAGGCCGTGGCGGCCCCGTTCGCCACCCGCCAGCTCGCCGACCTCGGCGCGCGGGTGATCAAGGTCGAGCGGGCCGGCGCGGGTGACTTCGCCCGGGGCTACGACCAGTCGGTGCACGGCCAGTCGAGCTACTTCGTCTGGCTGAACCGGGGCAAGGAAAGCGTCGAGCTGGATGTGAAGAAGCCCGGGGACCGGGCCGTTCTGGACGCCATGCTGGCCCGCGCGGACGTGTTCGTGCAGAACCTCGCGCCCGGCGCGGCCGACCGGCTCGGCCTGGGCGCGGAGCGGCTCGCGGCCCGCTACCCCCGCCTGATCAGCTGCTCGATTTCCGGGTACGGCCCGGACGGCCCGTACGCCGGCAAGAAGGCCTACGACCTGCTGGTGCAGTGCGAGGCTGGGCTGCTGTCGGTGACCGGGACCCCGGCGGAGCCGGCCAAGGCCGGGATCTCCGTGGCGGACATCGCGGCCGGGATGTACGCCTGCTCCGGCGTGCTGACCGCGCTGTATGAGCGGGAACGGACGGGCCGCGGCGGCCGCTTCGAGGTGGCCATGCTCGACGCGCTGGGCGAATGGATGAGCCAGCCCTATTACTACAGCGTCTACGGTGGCCGGACCTCGCCGCGCACCGGGGCGCGGCACGCCTCGATCTCCCCGTACGGGCCCTACCCGGCCCTGGGCGGCCAGGTGTTCCTGGGCATCCAGAACGAGCGCGAGTGGGCGGTGCTGTGCGAGCGGATCCTGGGCCGCCCCGACCTGGTCACCGATCAGCGGTTCGCGACCAACCCGGCCCGGGTCGCGCACCACGACGAGCTGACCGCGATCCTCACGGGGGTGTTCGCCTCGATCCCGGTGGACAAGCTCGAGGCGTCGCTGGAAGCGGCGGGCATCGCCAACGCCCGGATGCGCAGCCCCGAGGAGTTCGCCGCCCATCCGCAGCTGGCGGCCCGGGACCGGTGGCGCGATGTGGATTCCCCGGAGGGCCAGTTCCGGGCGCTGCTGCCGCCAGTGACGGTGCCCGGCCGGACCGCCGCGATGGGCGCGGTCCCGGCGCTTGGGCAGCACACCCCGGCCATCCGGGCGGAATTCGGGGCTCCCGCCGCGGGAGGCAGCACCATAAACCGCGCCGCCGGTCCGCGCCGGCGCTAGGGGCCGGCCGGTCCGCAGGAGACTACGGGGCGGGCGGCGCCAGCGCCCAGAGTGGCCCGGCACTGCTGGGAGCCGCCCCGGGACACCACTGTGACCGGCTCGGCGGGGGGCAGCCCGCTGACCGTGAGGGTCCGGGTAGCCGTGCCGTCCGTGGCCGGAGTGATCGCGGCGGTGGCCAGTATCTGACCGGAGGTGGCCGCGCTGACCACCATGGTGGCGCTCTGGCCGCTGGTCAGCCCGCGGAAGGTGACCTCCGCGGTGATGGTGGTGGTGCCCGCGCTGCCGGGGGCGGGGACCGTGGCGCGGTCGAGCGCGCGGGTCACCGCGATCGTCGGCTGGCTGCTCGTGGTGGTGGCCAGCGCCACGATCGCCGCCGCCCCGGCCAGCACCGCGGCGATCAGCAGCAGCAGGGTGGCGGCCCGGGTGGGATAGCCGCGCGTGTCGATCCGGCGCTTGTACCAGGCCCGGACCGCGGCCAGGTTCTCCGGGTTGAGGTGCCGGGTGATGGTCAGGATCTGGGCCGCGAGCGCACAGGCCACGGCCAGCGCGGCGCAGGCCACGGCGGCGATCGTGATCCACCGCGCGGGCCCGCTCACCGTCGGCTTGGTGGCACCGAACACCCCGAGCCCGCCCAGCAGCGTGCCGATGATGGTCACGGTGCGGACCACCCGGTCGGTGGCCGTGTCCACGCGTTCGAGGGATTTGGCCGGGGTCAGCTCG
>JAOPYP010000324.1 GCA_025964635.1 Actinomycetes bacterium
GGCGGCCCTGCTGGCAGCGGTGCCGGCGGCCACGGCGCGGTACCGCAGCAGGCGCAGGCGCAGCAGGCCGCGCAGGAAGGCCTGCTCCTGGCGGCAGGATTCCGGCTGCCCGCCCGGCCGCCCGAGCTGTACGCCTACGGCTGGCCCGGGGCGCTGCCCACCCCGCAGGCGCACGCGGCGGCCGAGCGGTTCGCCGCGCTGCCGCCCGCCTCCCGGCACGCGTGGCTGGCCGTTCACCTGGCCGCGCTGCGCGCGGGCCACATCACCCTGGCCCAGCTGCCGTGACCGCCGCCGGTCTCCAGAGACCCGGGCCCCGGGCGGTGGCGTCCCGGCCGCGACGGCCTCAGGACCTGCCTGGCCTGCGCCTTGTGCGCCTGCACCTGGCCAGCCGCCGGGTCCCGGGGGCCCTGGCCGCGCTGGCCCTCTGCGGGCTCGTGCTCCGGGCCGCGCTCTACTGGCACTGGAGCCTGGGCAGCGGGAACGGCGCGCAGTCGCTGGCGCTGGTCATGGAGGCAGGTGCCGCATCCGTCATCGCGGTGACCGCTCAGAGCCCCTTCGGCGATCCGGAGCGCGCTACCGGGCGGTGGCTTCCCTACCTGCGGCTGGGGACTGCGGTGGGACTCACCGCGGCGGCGTTCGGTGCGCTGGCCGCGGGGGCCGCCGCGGAGCACCTGCCCGGCGGGATCCTGGACATCCTGCGCAACACGGCCGGGCTGGCCGGCATCGGCCTGCTGCTGGCCGCGGTGACCGGCGGCGCGCTGGCCTGGGCCGGCCCGGTGATGTACATGATCGTGGCGCAGTTCGCGCTGATCGGAGACTGGCCCAGCCCGTGGATGTGGCCAGCCCGGCCGCCGCACGATCTCGGCGGGGCGTTGTGTGCCGGGCTGGTGTTCGCCGCCGGGCTCGTCGTGGCGACGGTCCGGGGAGCGCGCGCCTTCCGCGAGGTCTGAGGCTTGCGGGGGCCGTCACCCCGGTCGTGGACACCTGGTGCGGGTGGAGCGGTGAGCGGCAGGTTCCGGCGGCCCGGGACTGGGGCGATGAGTTCCGGCCGTACCGGCGGTCTACCGCTTAGGCTGATCGTCTTCCAGGAACAGAGACTGCGACATGAGCACAATCATCTCGCCCGACGGCACGGTCATCGACTACGACCGTTACGGCGGCGGGCCCGCCGTCATATTCATCGTCGGGGCCGGTTCGTACCGCGCGATCAACGAAGACACCACCCAGACCGCCAGGCGCCTCGCGGCCGAGGGGTTCACGGCGGTCGACTATGACCGGCGCGGACGCGGCGCATCCGGCGACACCCAGCCATGGGCGCTTGATCGTGAGGTCGAAGATGTAGCCGAACTGATCAAGGCGGCCGGCGGCACCGCGGCACTGTGCAGCAACTCATCGGGAGCCGACATCGCCCTGGCGGCCGCCACGGCCGGCGTCGGCGTCACCGCTCTGGTCCTTTATGAGCCGCCGTTCTTCGCGGGCCAGAGCCTCGCCGCGCATCTGGACGCGCTGCGCCTGATGATCGCTGACGGCCAGAACGACGAGGCGATGCGCTACAACCTGACCTCGCTGATCGGACTGCCTGCCGATGTCGTCGACGGGATGGCGCAGGCGCCATGGTGGGCCGCGATGGTCGCGGCCGCCCCGACCCTGCTCTACGACCACACCGCCACGCACGAGATCAGCGTCGATCCCGACTGGCGGCGCCGCTGGGCCGGCGTCACCGTGCCGGCGATCGTGTGCTCGGGTGACCAGACCTTCCCCGGCATGCCCGAGGCCGCCGACGCGGTGGCCGCTGCGCTGCCGAACGCGAGCCGGCGCATCCTGCCCGGTCAAGGCCACCGGCCGGCCCCCGAGGCGCTGGTGCCGGTGCTGCTGGAATTCCTCACGCCCCGACGCGGTCCCGGTATCCGGCGTTAAGGTCGTCCGGCGACGAAGGTGCCCTCATCGCGGAGGGCTTTCTGCGCGGTGGCCCGGCTGACACTGTGCAGCCAGTATGCGGGGCCGCTCCCGATGGCCTTCTTGACGGAATCCTTGATTGCCTGGTCACAGGGGATATGGACGGTGGCGCGGCTGGGTCCGGGAGCGCTCAGGGCGGCGTGGCGCGGGTGAGGCGGGCGGGTTCTTCGTCGAGGGCGGTTGCGAGGCGGCCGAGGGTCCGGCTGCGGCAGGGCGCGGCAGGCTGGCGTTCCAGGCGGCAGATGGTGGTCAGGCTGATTCCGGCGTGGGTGGCGAGTTGTTCCTGGGACAGCCCGTGCTGGCGGCGTAACTGCCGCAGCCGCCTGCCGTCCAGGACGGCCGTCCAGCGTTGCGCCCCGGGGCGGGTACTCACCGTGTCGGTCATCGTGTTCCGCCCGCCGGGCTGGCCTGGGTCAGCGCGGCGAGCAGTTCCTGTAAGTCGGGGGTAATCAGGGTGTGCGGACGGGCGGCGGGGTGCCGGGACCGGGCGACGTAGACGGTTCGGCCGGGGGTGATCTCCCGCCAGATCGTGTGGCGGGGGAAGTCACGCTGCATCTTGGTCAGGGTCTCGTCGTCCGGCGCCGGGCTGGTGCCGGGTTGGCGGCCGCAGTGCGGGCCGGTGGTCTCGGGGGCTGCGAGGGAGTCGGCGTTGCGTGTGCCGGATGGCTGGTGATGGTCGCTCATAGGCGAATGCTATATCAGCTATGTCAGCTATGGCAGCCATGAGCTGGCCAACCTGCTATGACCAGCACGGTTACCTTGATCAGCATGGGACGGTATGTCATCGACGTGCACGCGCCGGAGCCGAGCTACCTGCAGCTCGCTTCGCAGTTGCGTGCCCGGATCCAGTCCGGGGAGATCGGGCCGCGTGAGGCGCTGCCTTCGATCACCTACCTGACCGGCGAGACCGGGCTGGCGGTCGGGACCGTCCGTAAGGCCATCGGCGTCCTGGTCGACGAAGGGCTCGCGTACACGGTGCCCGGACGCGGGACCTTCGCCAGCCCGCGCAAGAGCTGACCCACGTAGGTACGCGCCCGTCCCGCCAAGCCACGGTCTCGGCCGGTCGTTCCGGTATTCCCATGATGCGCGGGCGAGTATCTGCTGCGGGTCCTTCTTCGCTGGTTGGCTCGGCGGAGCTTCTGCTGTCGGGCTTGGGCAGGTGGGCACCGTGCACGACGTGCCGATGTCAAGTTCCGGCTGCCCGCAACGGCAGAGCGCGATGATGGACTGCAGCCGATCAGGGAAAACGGGTCTGCGGGCCGCCGTTCCCACATGCCCGCAGTCTCGGTGGGCGTCACTTGCGCATGCGCGGGACCGGCCAAGCGGATCGAAGCCAGGTCCGCCGTCAGACATCACGAAGCCCTGCCTCTCCCGGCCTACCGGCCTTCCGGCCGACCGGCCGTCCGGCCGACCGGCCGTCCGGCCGCATCGTAAGGGTCGAAGTTTTGATTCGCGGCGTCCCCCTGTGTGGCAGATATTGCACTTGCTCATGGGGGCGGGGCGTCGTCGCGGGTCGCATTGATCGCGAAGGTCACGAACTCGGTGGCCTCGGCCCGGCGGGCGGTGGCCGAGTCCAGCGAATCGGGCCGGCGGAGGGGGACGGGACGGCAGCGCAGCGCCTCGGTGATGATGCCGTGCCATCGGTCCGGGA
>JAOPYP010000346.1 GCA_025964635.1 Actinomycetes bacterium
GCGGGCCAAAACTACTGGCTATCGAGGCCACGGCGGCCCGCAGGACGCGGTGCTCGGCACTCTCGGCAAAATCCACGCCTGCTCCATCGAAGTGATCTTAGATTCACTAGGACATTAGCGGGCCAGATGCCAGACTGGCTAGATGGCCAGCGCACGTACCGAGCGCCAGCGTGATCCCGGGCGCCGGCGTGATCCTGAGCGGCGGGCCCGGATCCTGCACGCGGCGGCCGACCTGGCCTCGCAGCGCGGGTTCACCACGGTGACCCTGGCCGATATCGGCGCGGAGGCCGGCATCGTGGGCTCCGGGATCTACCGTCACTTCGGCAGCAAGGCGTCCATCCTGGTCGCCCTGCTGGACCAGGTCATGGGCCGGCTGATGAGCCGGGCCGCGCAGATCATCACCACCTCCGCTGATGATCGCCAGTGCCTGTCCGACCTGGTCCGCGACCACATCGCGGTGGCCCAGCTGGACCGGACGATCCTGATGGTCTACCACCGCGAATCCCACACGCTGCCCGCCGAGGACCGGCGGCGGCTGCGCCGTCAGCAGCGCCTGTACATCGAGGAGTGGGTGCACCTGCTGGCGCCGCTGCGGCCCGATCTGGCCGACGGTGAGCTGCGGCTGGCCGTGCACGCGGCGATCGGGGCGATCCAGTCCACGCTGTTCTTCCGCAGCGGCCTCGCCCCCGACCGGCTGGCGGAGTTGCTGGACACGATGGCTCATGGCTGCCTGGGCATCGACCCCGCCCCCCAGCGCCCCGCCGAGCTCACCGCCGTGGCGTCCTCCTAGGCCACCACCATGCATGTATAATTGCATGCATGGTGGCCCTGCAGATTCGTGACGTCCCGGAGGACCTGCGGGACCGGCTCAGCGAGCTGGCCCGTCAGCGCGGCCAGTCGCTCCAGGCCTACCTGTTCGATGTGATCCGTGACGAGGCGCGCCGCCAGGACAATCTGGCCGTCCTGGACCGCTTCGGACATCGCAGATACGGCTCCCGGCTCACTCCGGCGGACATCGGCGATGCCCTGGGTGCAGCGAGGGACCAGCGAGATGCGGAACTCGGCGTCCCTGAGGCCGGCGAATGATCGTCCTCGACGCGTCCGCGACCGCATTTTCGCTGCTGGATGAAGGGGAGACCGGCGATCGGTGCCGGGCCGCTTTACGGGCCGACTCCCGGTGGCTTGTCCCGGAGCAGTGGCTGGTCGTAGTCTTGTCCGTCATCCGGGGAACCCTCCTCGGCGGGAAGATTCCCCCGGACCACGCGGCGGACGCCGTGGCCGCGGCCGCGGCGATGGACCCCGAGGTCGTGCGGACCCGGCCGCTTGCAACCCGCATCTGGGAACTATGCGGCAATCTGACCACCTGCGATGCGGCCTACATCGCAACGGCCGAGCAGTATCAGTGTGCTTTGGTCACCACAGATGTGCGCCTGGCCCGAGCGCCTGGTATCCGATGCGCCGTCAACCTCATCTCCTGACCCGCGCACAGGCGCAAGAGCCGCGATCCTCGTACGCTGGGCTGGTGGACGGCGGCCGGGGCGAGGGGGGCGGAGCTGAGGAGCGGGCGGCTCTGGTGGCGCTGCTCCAGAGACGCCCCGGAGGACGGCGCTGGGCTGAGATCACCGCCGAGGTGCTGGAGGCGGGCAGTGCGGTGGAAGTGTGGCAGCGCCTCGAGCCTGCCGTCCTGCTGACCCCGCCGGGGGAGCCTGACCCGCTGGACGCCGCCGCCGAGCAGATCGGTCGCTGGGCGGACCGGGCCTGGCGGCTGCTGGGCATCCTCGATGGTGACTACCCGGCCCGGCTGCGCGGGATCCACCAGGCACCGCCGGTCCTGTTCGCGCGCGGCACGCTGGTCCGGGACGACGTGGCCGTGTCGGTGGTGGGGTCCCGTCAGGCGTCCCCCCGCGGCCTGGCCATCGCGGCCGGGGTGGCCCGGGAACTCGCCGCCCGCGGCGTGACCGTGCTGGGCGGCCTCGCCGGCGGCATCGACACCGCGGCCCACCGGGCCGCGCTCGAGGCAGGTGGCCGGACAGTTTGCGTTATCGGAACTGGAATTGACCGTGCCTATCCGGCAGCGAACCGGGACCTGCAGGAGGAGATCGCCGCGAACGGCCTGGCGCTCTCCCAGTTCTGGCCGGGCGCGCCGCCGCAGCGGCACAACTTCCTGATGCGCAACGCCACGATGTCCGGGTACGGGCTGGCCACGGTGGTGGTCGAGGCCGGCGAGCGGAGCGGGTCGCGGGCCCAGGCACGGATCGCGGTGGAGCACGGACGGCCGGTGATCCTCACCTCGCTCGTGGTGGAGCGCAACGACTGGGCCCGGGCGCTGGCGGGGCGGCCGGGTGTGCACGTGGCCGACCGCCTCCAGGCGGTGCTGGACGTGGTCGATGACCTGATCGCGGAGCCGTCGGCGGTCGGGGCGGCGCTGCGCCGGCTGGCGCCCTCCTGACATGGCCGACCCCGATCTGGTCGCCCGGCTGAGCGCGGCCCTGGTGGCCAGCGCCGGCGGGTACCTGCGCAATCCGGTCCGCCGGGAGCTGGTCACCTGCGCGGTGTGCGCGACGCCGGTGGCGGGGTTCCGGCTGTGCTACCAGTGCCAGCGGCGGCGCGGCCGGACCGGGCTGGCGGACGCCACGGGATTTCTCGCTTACGCGGTGGCCGGGCAGCAGTCCGGCTACGTGATGCAGGGCTACAAAGCCCGGCCGCCGGTGCCGGAACACCGGGCGATCGTCACGTTATTAGTGCTGCTGGGGCTGGCCCGGCACGCCCCGTGCGTCAAGAACGCCGGTGCTTCGGGGGAAGCGCCGGTGCCGGTGACGCACTGGGCCACGGTGCCCTCGCTGCCGGCCCAGCCGGGCGAGCATCCGCTGCACGCGATCGTCAGCCGGTTAGCGCCCGGGTGTGAAGTCACCCTGGCGGCCGCCGACGAGGTGGACTATCCGCGGGACCTCGATGCCGGGCACTTCCGCGCGCCTCCGCTGCCCGCGGGCGCGCATGCGCTGCTGGTGGACGACACCTGGGCCCGCGGCGGGCACGCGCAGTCCGCGGTCCTGGCGTTACGGGCGGCCGGGGCGGCCCGGGTCTCGGTGCTGGTCGCCGCCCGCTGGATCAACGCGGACTTCGGCGGGAACGCGGCGTTCATCCGGGGGCTCGCGGACCGCGACTACGACCCGGCGATCTGTCCCTGGACTGGCGCCGCCTGCCCGCCCCGCGGGCCCGGCGCCCCGAGCTGAGGTCAGGTGATCGGGCTACCGTCGTCGAGCGCGGCGACGGCCCCGGTGTCCAGGGCGCTCAGGCAGGCCTGGATCCTGCGCGCCACGATCGGCCTGACCCGCGCCGCTACCTGGTCGGGCCGGACGAACGCGAAGCCGTCCAGTTCGTCCGCCGGGACAGTGATGGCGGCGATGTCGCTGGGTCTGAGCACGCCACCGTCGTAGATCACGACTAGGCCCTCCGGGTAGTCAGGCTGAGAAGGCGCCCAGTCCACCGCGAGAACCCGTCCCAATGGGCGGTTCAGCCCGATTTCCTCGGCCACCTCGCGTCGGCAGGCCGCGTGGGGCGACTCCTCGGCCTCGACCACGCCCCCGGGCACGTCCCAGGTGTCCCGGTAGACGGGGTCAACGAGCAGGATCTGGCCAGCTTGGTCACGGCACAAGGCGCCTGCGGCCATCCACTTCCGGGCCAGCGAGGCCGCATAAACATCGGCTGGGATTACTCCCGATCGACTGGAAGTCACGGCCTGACTGTAGCAGCAGAATTGGCGTTCCGCTGTGCCCCTATTCGACCCTGGCGTTCAGGGCCGGACGAAAAGGCTGACTCTACCCGCACTGCGCCGGAAAGTCCTCTCAACTGCGTCATATCAGTACATGCGACCATGGGAACCGTCGTGCCATCACCACTATTGCGACCGCGTCGGCGCCAATGCCCGTTTCGGAGAAATCAGTGGATGGTGGCAGCAAGCGACCTTAACCGCCTGTCAATGAAATGACATCAGCGCGCATGCGGACCGAAGCTTTAAAATATCCATTCCTGGGTCGGGGAGCAGGGGTACGCTTCCAGGCGGCCCACCGCGTCATAACCGGAGCGTGAACATTGTCCAATTCTGGCGGAATCTGCAACTTACTCGTCGTAATGGCCCGGGTCTGGGCGGCCTATCCGCGTATGAGAATCCTTGCCGGGCCGTCCACCAACCCCGAGGACGTCTGCCATTCCCCCTGTAGCACCCCAAGGCCCAGGGTCGGGAGGGCGGTGCCAGGGGCCAGCTCAGTACGCAGTCGGTAGTAGACAACCAAAGCTAGGAGCATGCTGATGTCGAAACTCATGCAACAATCCAGGCCCGCGCTAGCCGTCGCGACGGCAGGCGTCGCCCTGGCCGGGGCACTGGCCGTTGCGGGCACCGCCAGTGCGGCCTCGCGTTCTGGCGGTGCGCGTGATGCCGGGATGGCGAAGCCGCTTGGGACAGCCGGACCTACCCACGCGGGCCCGGACAGCAGGCGCTACCCGCGCGCCGGTACCGCGTTCTCCGACTGGCCGATGTTCCGCGCTGATCCCGGCCACTCCGGTATCTCCCCGGAGACTGCGATCAGCACCATGACCGCCCCCTCGCTGACTACCCGGTGGACCGCGCGGCTCGGCACCCCCAGCTACACCTCGCCTGCCGTGGCCACCAGCGGCGGCCAGGCGCTCGTCTACGCCGGCGCCGGCAGCCACTTCTACGCTTACCCGGCGGGAGGTGGCGCCGCGGTCTGGAGCTACCAGCTCCCTGCCGGGGTGGCCGAGAACTCGCCCGCAGTGGCCGGCGGCGTCGTGTACTTCGGTTCCACCGCCGGCACCATCTACGCTCTGAACGCCTCGACCGGCGCGCCGATGTGCTCGTTTAGCACCGGGCAGGCCGTCCTGGCCTCCCCGGTCGTGGTCGACGCCTCCGATGGGTCAGGGCCGGTGGTCTACGACGGCACCGTCCCGAGCAGCGTATCGGGAGCGGAATACGCTATCTACGGCCCCGGCAACACGCACGGCGCCTGCACCAAGGACTGGGAGTTTACCTCGTGGGCGGTCACCCCGGGCGGTACCTGGTCGTCTCCCGCGTACGGCATGGGCGCGAACCGCGTCCCGCTGCTCGTGTTCGGCAGCAAAGACCGCGACGACTCCGTGTACGCGCTCAACGCCAACACTGGCGCGCTGGTCTGGCGCTATCAGACGAGCACCGCGGCATATTCTGACGTGGGCGCCCCCCCGACCATCTCCCCGCGCGGGCGGAACGGCTTCGCCAACGGCGTCGTCTACGTGACCGGCAAAGACAAGATCGTCTATGCCCTTAACCTCGCCACTGGCGCGCTGATCTGGAAGCACGCCCTCGCTAAGGGCACCAACGGCGACGTGGCGGGGGCCGCCCTGGTAGGCGACCGGATCTACGTCGATTCAGACACTGGTGTCTACGCGCTCAACGCCACCACAGGGGCGCAGGTCTGGCACGCCCTTTCCCAGGCCACCTTCTTCGATTCTCCCGCGGTCACCGGGCCGGTCGGGCGGCAGGTGCTGGTGGCCGCGAGCACCGAGGGCAGTCTTTACACACTCAGCCTGGCGACCGGCGCGACCCTGTGGACGCAGAAGCCCGACAACAGCGGCTTCTGGGGCTCTCCGGCCGTCTCGCAGGGCGGCTTCTACATAGCGGGCCTGGATGGCGTGCTCCGAGACTTCGCACCCCCTTCTTGACCGGCTGACCTAGCTGGCCGAGTTTTCGGCTGGCCGCCCGGCCAGGCTGGTGCGGGTCTGGGCCACGATCGCGCCGGTACGCTCCGTGGCGACCGGCAGATCGTTCACCGCCCGCACCAGTCTGGGCGCGGTTGAACGCCCGCCTGGTTAACCCCCAGGCTGCGGAACGGCCCGGCAACCGGATCCAGGCGCGCCAGGGGAAAGCCCCGAAGCTGGCCCGCGCGGTGCCGCCCAGAGCCTCAGCCAGCCCTGCCAGTGACGCCTGAGCTGCTGCCGCGTCGCCTGCTCCCTCGGCGATTGCATCCACCGGAGTGAGGGTCAGCAGGATTTCCAGCACCGTCTCCCCGGCCTGGACCAGGATGTCAGCCCGGCCAGGCGGGGCGAGGTCGGCCAGGGCGAACAGGGCCAGCTCGAGGATCTCCGCGATGACGGGTGCCTCGGTGCCGGGTGCCGTGCCGGGTGCCGCGGAAGTGCGCTGGAACTCTGCTGTGACCGGCGAGAAAGGCAGCCAGGCGGTGCGCCGCTGGACAAGACCGCACAGCTCGGCCTCCACCTGGATGGGAAGAGCGCCATCGTCAACAATCTGGCGCACGGACCCGGCTGCGGCATCGAGATGGTGCCCGAGCTCGGCCACATGCGGCGCCAGGTCGCTCGGCGGCAGCCTGGTAATCGCCTGAACGCTCAGCAAGGCGGCGGCGAGATCCTGGATCGGGCCGTCATGGATGAAGTCCGCGATCGCCGCGCGCTCGCCGGCCCGGAGCCTCTGCATCATGCCGAGAAGCTGCCATACGGCGGGCAGGCCGGGCAGCGCCCCCTCCGGGGCACCGCTCTGCGCTCTCTCCGGTGCACCGCGCTGCGGTGTCTCGCTTGCCGCGGTCACAGCCGGCGCACTCAGGCCAGCAGTGACGGCATCTGGGCGGCCGGCGGAATCTGCCGGATGCAGCGCGCCCACCGCGGTGATCAGCTCATCGGGGCGGAACGGCTTGGTGAGGCAGACGACACCCACGGGGACCACGTCCGGCTTCCCGCCGCTGATCAGGAGACACCGGCCGGCCACCGCCGGGTCCTCGGCCACCAGCGCCTGGATCAGCGCGGTTCCTCGTTCCCGGCCCAGGTGGGCGTCAACCAGTAGCGCGTCATAGCCGGCGGGGTCCATCGACCGCGCCTCCGGCGCCGAGGCCGCGACATCAACGTGGTAACCGGCTCCGGTCAGCACCCGGCGGATGATGGTGCGGATCGCCTCCGTGTCGTCTACCACGAGCACTCGCGGACTGGCCGAATCCCCCGCCACCGTGCCTCCCGGTCGAGGCGCCTGATCCCCGAGATGGCTAGCTTACGGTGAGTAGCGTATTAAGTGCAAATCGTAGTAACATCCGCATCGGGAGATAATTGCTCCCACTGCCGCATCGGTGGATGACGCTTTGGAATAGGGGGTCCGATGAGTGAATCATCCGGCGTGGAGGCTGAGGGTAGTCATCCGGCGATCCGCGTGTTCTTGCTTGATGACCATGAAGTGGTGCGCCGCGGCCTCAGGCACCTGCTTGAGGCAGAAACTGACATCGAGGTAGTTGGTGAGGCGGGGACGGCCGAATCGGGGATGAACCGCATGCTGGTGCTGCGGCCCGATGTGGGCCTGCTCGATGTCCGGCTTCCGGACGGGGATGGCGTGCGGGTGTGCCGTGAGATACGTTCCGCGCTCCCCGGGACGGCATGCCTGATGCTCACGGCGTACGGGGACGATCGGGCGTTGCTGGGCGCCATCATGGCGGGAGCGGCTGGCTATGTGACCAAGCAGGCGTCTGGCGCCGAGTTGATAGGCGCAGTGCGCGCGGTCGCGGCCGGCCAGTCGACTCTCGATGCTGATGCCGCGCAACGGGTGATGCGGCGCGTGCGCGAAGGAGCCCAGGGCGAAGCTCCGGTGTCGGCCCTTTCCGCCCAGGAGAAACGGGTCCTGGACTTGATTGGTGACGGCCTGACCAACCGCCAGATTGCCGAGCACATGTCCCTGTCGGAGAAGACAGCCAAGAATTACGTGTCCTCGGTGCTGACCAAGCTGGGAATGCACCGGCGGTCGCAGGCAGCGGCCTTCGCAGCCCGGCTCGCGGGCGCGTCGGGCCAATAATCTCGGTCCGCAATTGGTCGATGGGATCACCGGAAGTTCGGTGCCTGTGACCGGGATTACTGGGTGACTGAGAACTTGGTGATCGCCAGGCCTTTCCCGCCTGACCAGATTTCGAAGCCGGCCTGGACGGACCAGAGCAGCCAGGACTTGCGGACCACGCCGAATCGCTCGGCTGCCGCCATGAACGGCGATATCTGCAGCTTTGCTGCGGCCACCGGAGTGGCGCGCCGGAACGAGATGTAATAGTAGCCGGGAGAAGTGGTGTGTGGCACCACGTACCATTTCGCGCCGTCGATCTTCACGGTCGGGTACAGCCCCTCCCACCACGGCGGCTTGCTGTACCGGAGCCAGATCATCACCTCCGAGTTACCGGCCCCGACGTGGGGACCGAGCCACAGGTCTAGGGACGCGTTCCACACGCCGCTCCGCCGCGGTGTCACGGTCGCCCAGTTCACGGTGAAGTTCCCGAGTGATCCTGCCCGTTCCATCACGCCCGCGTCGCCCGCGGGGCACGCTCCCTCGAAGCAGCCGGTCCCAATGTAGGGATAGGCCCGCACTTTCGCTGACGGTGCCCATCCTGGGGAGCGGGTGACGGTGAAGGCCGCGCGCCCTCCCGGGTTCGAGAGGCACATCCCCTGGTCGTTGTGGTTGATGCTGGGCTTATTCCTGATGACGTACTGCTGGCCGTCTGCTCCGCTGACCCGCAAGGCCTGCCAGGCCTGGCAGACCACCGCCGCGGACGACGCGGTGGCGCCTGCGACCCCGGCGAGGGTCACGCAGGTGGCTGCGGCTGTCATCACGCTGAGCAGTTTTCTTGCTGACCGGCCGATGGGACGGTACATGATGTCAACTTCCTTCCTGCGCGTTTAGGTCACCACCGTAACCGCATTGATCCCAGTGACACTTATGCTTCCCCCGAAAACATTGCGCGTCGCGCAGTCTCACCAAACATGGCAAGCTAAAACGCAGTCCGGAATGCGCCGGATACAGCAATTTGCGCCCCTCTCATTTGGGTGATTACATAGACTTTCGCCGTAGACCGTCGGAACTCCCATGCTGCCCTGGACCACGGGGGACCTGGCCGGGACCGGTTGTGTCAGGGCCTTGAAGCCTGAATTGCGGGATTGAAGCTTCCAGCGTAGTCTTCGCGTTAATGATGAAGTTGCGGCTAGTTTTGTCATGAACCGGCCGGGGGTTTGGCGACCACCTCCGAGATGGCGCGCATTCATGTGGCCTGAGCGCTCGGTATGCTAGACGCCCGGATGCGGTTTGGGTGATAGGGGGGACTGTGCTGAGCGCCCCTATGAGGTATATGTACGGACTCCGCTCAGGGCCTTGAATAAATAGGACACTTAGGCAAATAAGTTCATCTCCCCAATGACCGGGTCCGAACCCTGAATGGCTCACGATGACCGCTCGTTGGCCTAGGACAGGCGCCAGATTGTGCAGCGGATCGTGATTTTGAGCCGGGGTGACGGGTGCCCGGGTAGAGGGAGCCGTGCGCCGGCCGGCCTGCGCCAGTCGCAGCTTCGTTGTGGTGCCGCCGC
Organism: Actinomycetes bacterium; assembly: GCA_025964635.1. Classification (GTDB taxonomy): domain Bacteria; phylum Actinomycetota; class Actinomycetes; order Streptosporangiales; family Streptosporangiaceae; genus RYN-230. Next base: position 9,385 of record JAOPYP010000346.1, read on the forward strand.
GGGCGCGAAGGTGCCATCGCTGCCCAGGGCCCAGGGCCAGGACCTCTAGATGCTGATCCAATGGAGAGCATGGTGCAGACAGCTGCAGAGATCATCGCAGGGATGCATGAGACGGTGCCGCGTGGCAAGCAATGCCTGACGGGTGCCGAGTTGAAGCGCCTGGCCAGGCTTACGCAAGCGCTGCTCGCCAGCAAGCCGGAGGCGCAAGAAGAGTACAGCAGGTTCCTGGCCGCAGTCCGGAAAGACATCGACCTGCCGGGGCCCGTCCTTGCGGGATGCCTGCAGGGCAAGCGGATACTGGTCACCGGCGGCTCAGGGTGTATTGGTTCGGCGCTGATGGCACAACTGGCGCGGTTCTCCCCCGCGCGGCTGGTCAGCGTCAGCCGCGGCATCACCCAGGGGTGGCCGCGGCTTCCGGGCGCGGAGTATGTCCGGGCTGACATCAGGGACACAGATCAGCTTTCCGCCGTCTTCGACCAGGTGCGATGCGACATCGTTTTCCACGTCGCGGGGCAGCGAGATCCGGGCCTCGCCGAGCACGAGGTGCACCGCACCGTAACCACCAACGTGCTCGGCACCTGCAATGTGATCAGCGCCGCCGTGTCGGCCGGGGTTCCGCACGTGATCTTCGCATCGACCGGGAAGGCCCTGCGTCCCTACTCACCCGAGGTATATACGGCCTCCAAGCGAGTCGCCGAGTGGCTGCTCTGGCAGGCAGCGGCGCGTGGGGTGGCCACCTGCTCGGTCGCGAGGTTCACTCACGTGATCGACAACTCGATCATCCATGCCCGGCTGCTGGACTGGTGTGACGGCGGGGTGATCCGCCTGCACGACACGGGCATCGCCTTCTACGTTCAGTCGGCACTGCAGTCGGCGCAATTGCTGCTGGCGGCTGAGGCAGGCTTGCAACCCGGCTCGCTGCCGGTGCATGCCATCAGCGATCTCGGCTGGCCAGTGACCCTGCTCGATGTGGCGCTCGGCGTGCTCGCGTGGACCGGTTCCGCGGCCCCCATCTACTTCAGCGGCTACGACCGTGGGTATGAGACTACGGCGTTTCCCGGACTCTACGACCCGATGACCGCAGGTGACGTGAGCCCGCTGATCAGCGCCTTCGAGGCCACTGGCGCCCGGCGGTCGTGTTGCCCGGACGTTGATGTGTTCCCGCTTCAGATGGCGTCTGCCGACGCACTGGACGAGCGGATGTACGCGCTAGCCGCCACCTGCGCACGCACCGAGGACCCCGGGGCAGTGCGCGCGGCGCTCGACGGACTTTCGTGGTCGCTGTTCGATGCCACCCTGTCGGCCGTTCCCCGCCAGGTACTCATCCGTGCCGCCCAGATCAGCACCCCGCACCGCGACCGCCTGGACGCCAGGCATGAACGGATGCTGGCCGCGATCGAGCGACACGCGGCTGCGGTCAACCCGCTCTCATCTCCCACGCCAGCCAGCGGGAGTAGCGCTGGCCAGCTGAGATGACCATCACCTGGTGATGAACGCGACGTTGTTCTCACCGGTCGCACTGGTCCGGACTGTCATCGGCCGCCCAGATCACCGCCACTGCCAGCAGTCCCTCGGGCGGTGTGGCTGCTGCGCGCCCTCGGGCGCCGTCGCCCGGTACCGTTCCTACGATCGCTGTCGTCAAAGGTAAGCGACACAATTGTGGGCGTGGCGGCATGTGCGGCAGATGCGAACGGGCCGACAGTGCTGAGCAGCAGGAGTACGGCGACCGCGACCGCGAGCGGGGCGGACCTGACCTTCCGGTCAGGGTGAATGCTCACGGCAGAAGCCCTCCAGGATTGGCCCCTCAGGCGACCGCGGCTTCTCCCAGCGCAAATCTGAGTGTAGGAATGGGACAGCCGGAACGGTTTGCCCGCCTGGCCCAGCTGCGAGCAGGATCCCGAGACGTTCAAATACGGACGGATGCCATGCCCGAGACGCTCCATTAAAAATAGGTACCTATCCCTCGGAGCCAGGTCGAACATGGTCATCTGCCAAACAAAACAGCAGGCCTTGTAGCGAACTTGAACGACACTTCTGCAGTTTCCCTGGATTACGCTGCTGCAGCCGCTATCCTCTACCTCTGTTTCGATTAATTTCCCTGCACAAGTCGGTCCGAAAATATCGTGATCGCAGCCCAGGCCCCAAATGACAGGTTTGGGCTCCAGTACAAAATCGGGGGTTTAGGTTGTCTGTCGATCTGCCCGTGATCGGCCTCGGGTATGTTGGCCTGCCGCTGGCCCGTGAGGCAGCCCAATCTGGGCCGACCAGCGCGAATCCCCAGCCCGGATGATCGGCCGTAAGCTCCAGGCCCGGGGCGCTGACCTCGCCTATCACGACCCATACGTCGCCGAGTGGCCACTGCGTGGTGAGTCAGTGCGCCGGGCGGATGACCTGGACCGCATCGCCCGTATTGCCCGCCTCCTCCTCGACACGCGCGGACGCATCGCGGGCCCCAATGCAGCCGCCTTGTTAATCAGGCGCACACCAGGCCGGAGTGCGGCACATCTCGGCGGCCTCCGGTATGCCCACGGCGCAGAAAATGACCGAAAGCCGGTCACTCTTGGGGAGGATTTCCTGGATCATGGCAACCTACGATGACGATCCGCCGCTTTACGCAAACAATGGGGGGAAAGTTCGTGAAAGACGGTCCTGGGTTCGCAGCGGTGATCTGGATTGTGTTCGGGATCTCAGCGTGCGCGACCCTGCTGCTGACGGTGACAGTACGGCTGTTCTTCCGCCGTGGGAAGCCCGCGATGGAGCCGTAGCCGTTAGCCGCGGCTTTCAGATTCCCCGCGTCACCTTCCGGCCCCGCCGGGCGTTGGCCATCATCCCGGTCGTCATGATCGTGGCCGGCTCGGTCTTCCTGCATCGGAACACCCTTGGCCTGGTCTCCCCGCGCGAGAGCTGGATGCTTGGGGTGTGGGCGGTCAGCCTCGGTTTCGTGCTCTCCCAGCTCCTCCTCGCGTGGTTCCAGCGTCCCTTCACCGTGACGGACGCGCAGCGCGTCAAGCTGGACCGCCTGGCGGTCGCCGCCGTGGTTCCCTGCTACAACGAGGATCCAGCCATCCTGGACCGGACCATCTACGCACTGTTCACCCAGACCCGCGCGCCCGACTGGGTGATCGTGGTCGATGACGGTTCCACGGCTGATTACACCGATGTCCGGGCCCGCTGGCAGGCTCACCCGTCGGCCACGGAATTCATCTGGATACGCCAGGAGAACCAGGGCAAAAAGCACGCGCAGGCCGCGGCCTTCCGCGCGGTGCCCAATGCCGACATCTACGCCACGATGGATTCAGACTCCGCCCTCGAGCAGCGCGCCATCGAGGAAGGCCTCAAGCCATTCGCCAACCGTGAGGTCACCTCGGTTGCGGGTCTGGAGATGGCCTACAACCTGACCACCAACATTCTCACCCGGGCCATGGGCCTGCGCTCTCTCGCTTTCCAGCTTTTCACCATGAGTGCGCAAAGCGTCGCCGGGGGGAATGTGGTGATTAACCCGGGTGCGTTCTCGCTCTACCGGGGGTGGCTGATTCACCGCTGCTTGCCCGCCTACCTGGAAGAGAAATTTTTCGGGATACCGGTGACCCTGGGCGATGACACCGCACTGAGCATGTTCTCCCTGCTGCACGGGCGGGCCGTCCATCAGCCCACGGCGGTGTCGATGCCGGTATACCCGGAGACGCTGTCGCACCACCTGCGCCAGTGGACACGCTGGATGCGGGCCTCCACCATCCGGACGCTGTGGCGGATGCGCTATCTGCGGATACGTTCCTACGCCTGGTGGTTCGTGGTGTATCAGCAGTACGCCTTCTTCGCGTCGGCCGCGGTGTCCCTGGCGGTGCCGTTCGCCTGGCCGGCCACCCGCAACCTGGTCTTCGCCAGCAGTCTCGCCCTGGTCGCCTGGCCGCTCGCGGTGGCTCTGCGCCTGGTCACTGTGAGCCGCTCTGACCAGCGGTGGCCCACCTGGCTGGCCTCAGCAGCGCTGCTGCCCTTCGCAGCCCTGTGGTACCTCCTGGTTCTGCGCCAGATCCGCTTCTACGGCATGGCCACCTGTCACCGTCAGGGCTGGGTGACCAGGAAGAAGGTGGAAGTGACTCTCTCCGGTCCCCCTGTCCCTGCTGCCGAGGGGCTCGTCTATGAACAGGGCTAGGCTCGTTGCCGCGCTCATCGCGGCGGTGGGAGTGACCATCACGGTCACCGGGGCGAGCTCCGCCCTGTGGCTGTACCGGCATGAACCCGTCCCCCGGCACCCGCACGTGGCCCTGCTCCCTCCGGCCAGCTCCGCACCCTTTCCCCAGTCGGCCATCGGCCACCCTGGCCCGATGCACTACGTGGGCGTCTTCGAGCATGACACGGTCAGTACTTACCGGCCGGTGACGCTCTTTACCTCGGTGGCCGGCCGCAAGCCCAACCTCACCGTCTACTACAGCGGCTGGGGCATGCCATTCCGGGCCCGCTTTGCTACCGCGGCCGCCCAGGCCGGGGCGGTCGTGGTGGTGCACATGGAGCCCTGGCACCAATCCATGGCCGCCATCGCCGCCGGGGACTCAGACCGCTACCTGCGCCGGTTCGCCGCGGCAGTCCGCCACTACGGCGGCCACGTCATCATGAGCTTCGCCCCCGAAGCGGACGGCCGCTGGTATCCCTGGGGATGGCATCATGCCGACTCCGCCCGGTGGGTGGCGGCCTGGCGGCATGTGGTGACGGTGTTCCGCCAGGCGGGCGCGACCAACGTGACCTGGCTATGGGTCATGAGCGGGGATAACCGCGTCATTGGGCACCTCCGGGATTGGTGGCCGGGCGCCCACTATGTGGACTGGATCGGCGTCGATGGCTACTACTTCACGCGGGCCAGCACGTTCAGGTCCGTCATCGGCAACACCGTGCGAAGCATCCGGAAGTTCACCCGCAAGCCGATCCTTCTCTCCGAGGTCGGCATCGGGCCGCGCGCCGGGCAGGCCGCGAAGATTCCCGGCCTGTTCGCCGGCATCCGGCGCAATCACCTGCTGGGCCTGATCTACTTCGACGTGAACCAGCATCAGGG
>JAOPYP010000349.1 GCA_025964635.1 Actinomycetes bacterium
CGGATCAGGGAGAATAGGTGCCATGCCTCGTGCCGCTCAGGTCCCCGACATCCGCAAGGTCGAGCTCCCCGAAGCCCGCCAGGCCATCCCGCACGTGCACGCATACCTGCGCGAGTGCATCCTGGACGGCACGCTGACGCCCGGCACGAAGCTGTCCCAGGTGAGCCTGGCGAGGCAGCTCGGCATCAGCCGCACCCCGCTCCGCGAGGTGCTGCGGATGCTCCAGGAGGAGGGCCTGGTCGAGATCGAGCCGAACCAGCGGACCCGGGTCTCCGGGCTGGACCCGCAGGAGCTCGACGACGTCTACGCCAGCCGGATCCTGCTCGAGACCCTCGCCCTGTCCATGACCATCGGTCACTTCGGGGCGGCGTCCCGCAAGGAGGCCAAGCGGCTACTGACCGTGATGCGGCGGGCGGCCCGGACCGGGGACTTCGGCGCCTGGTTCGCCGCGCACGCCGACTACCACCGGCTGGTCACCGCGGGGGCCGGGGACGTGCTGCAACGCCAGCTGCGGGTGTTCGCCGACCGGACCACCCGGTACATCCGCATCTACCAGCTGTCCGATCCAGGCAGCTGGCAGGCGGCGGGCGACGTGGAGCACGCGCAGATCCTGGAGGCCCTGATCGCCGGCGACGAGCGGGGCGCGCTCACCAGGATGGCCCATCACCTCGAGCGCACCGCCCTGCGGGTCCTGACCGACTGCGCGCCCGAGTTCGTGCCGGTGGCGGTGCCGCACGCGGTCGCGCTGATCGACCGTGAGCCGTCGGCCGCCCGGGTGGCCTCTTAAGCGCCCAGGAAGGGTTGCACGACCGCCAGGAAGCCGGCCGTCTTCTCGATCATGGTCCAGTGCCCGCACCCGGACAGCACATGCAGGCGTGAGTCGGGCAGCAGGTCGACGAGCTGCGCCGAGGAGACCCGCCACGGGACCACGCGGTCGTCGCGCCCGTGCACCAGCAGCACCGGGGCGCTGATGGCCGCGAGCTCGGCCCCGGCCAGGGCCAGGTCATCCACCCAGCGCTGCCGGGGCTCGGGAAACATGGCCGCCCACGAGTCGCGCACCGCCGGGCTGAGGCTGGCCTGGTAGCGCAGCTCGACCAGCTCGTCGGTGATCAGCCCGCGGTCGTGCGCGAACAGGCCGATCACCTCGCGCATCTGGGCCACTCCGGGGGTGTAGCCCCAGACTGTGTTGAGGCCCGGCGGCAGGGGCATGGCCACGCCCATCGAGCCCATCAGCACGATGCGACGCACCGCGTCCGGGCGCACGGCGGCCAGGGACAGGGCGATGGCCCCGCCCATCGAGTTGCCGATGATGTCGACCGGGCCGGTGCCCAGCGTGTCCAGCAGCGCCAGGGCGTGCGCGGTCCAGGCCGCGCGGCCGTAGGTGCGCTGCTCGCCGGTGGCGGTGCCCCCGAAGCCGAGCTGGTCGGGGGCGATCACCCGGCGGTCCCGGCTCAGTGCGGGGATCACCGGGCGCCAGTTCGCGGTGGCGGTCACGCCCGGCCCTGACCCGTGCAGCAGCAGCACCGGGGGCGCCTGCTGGCCGGCCGGGACCCCGTCCGGGTCGCCGGTGTCGATGAGCGCGGTGGGCACGTCCGCCACGTCGATCTGGCCGGCCGTCAGGGTGGTCGTGGTCATGCGGTCCTTCCGCTGCTCACGGGTTCGCCGCTCACGGGTTCGGTGCTGGTGGACTCCGTGCTGACGGGCCCGGTGCTGACCGGTTCCGTGCTGGCGGGCTGGAGCTGCGGCTGGGACGTGGTCCGGCGGACCGGCCCGAGCCACATGTCGATCGAGCCGGCCTCGTCCGGGTCAAAAGTGCGCGGCACCCAGGCCGCGTCGTCCTCGATCCGGCGCACGCCGAACGAGTACTCGTAGGTGAATCCCTCGGGGCCCTGGAAGTACAGGAACACCGCGGTGGACTGCGGGTGGCGGCCGGGTCCCATCTCGATCTCGACACCGTGCTCGATCAGGAAGTGCCAGTTCCGGAACACGTCGTCGATGGTGGCGACCTGGAAGTTCATGTGGCACAGTCCGGGCCGGTCGCCACGGAACACGGCCAGCTTGTGGTGCACGGGGTCGATCCGGAGGAGGCAGGCCGCGTCGCCGATCCAGTCCGAGACCCGTGCGTTGAACCGGGTGCTCCAGAACCGGTGGGCCTCGTGCACGTCCGCCGCGTCCAGGCACAGGTGGCCGAACTCGGTGATCCCGGCCGGCCGGGTGAACGCGACCGGCCGCGTGATCGTCTCCTGCTGGCTGACCAGTTCCAGGCGGTTGCCGAACGGGTCGTCGAACGCGATGAACTCGCGGGCCCGCCGGGACCGGGCCTCCACCGGATCACCGCGGCGCACCCGGAACCCGGTGCGCTCCAGCTCGGTCTCGGCCGCCGCGAGGGCGTCCGAGTCGGCCACGGTGAAGCCGGAAGAGATAACCCCGGAGGGTCCCTCGACCAGCGCCAGGCAGTGGTGCCGGTGGTCGGCGCGCAGGTGCGCCACCCCGGCCTCGGCGGGTGCGGCCAGTTCCAGGCCGACGATGTCGGTCGCGAACCGGACGGCCGCGCCGAGGTCGGCGACACCGGACCGGACGTAGGCGATGTCGGTAAGAGTGATCATCGGCAGCTCAGGCGTAGACCGGGGCGACGTCGATGTAGATCTGCCAGTCGCGGACCAGGTCCCCGTCGAAGACGAGGATGTCCGCGTTGGGCACGGTCACGGTCTTGCCGTCCTTGCGCCGGTACTCCACGTCGATCTGCGCGACCACGGTGTCGCCGGCCTCATAGACGTTCCTGATGTGGTGGGTCAGGCCGTCGATGCTCGCGAAGAAGCCCGCTACCGCCTCCCGGACCGCGGCCCGCCCGGTGACCGGGTCGGCGTTCGCGAAGCGGAATTGGGCGTCGGGGGTGAGGTGGGCGACGAACTTGTCTGGATCGAACGCGTCGATGTCCGCGAAGACCTGGGCTACGTCCCGGCTCATGATGCTCTCCCTCATTGGAGACTGGCGGGCCGGAACCAGGCTGGCCTCGGGGGACGCCAGCGGGAACCAGGCCCGGCCAAAGTGTATGCAGTTAGGACTGTATGCAGTTGGCCGGAATTCTGCAATGGGCACTTGGCGGTGCGGGGGCGGGCAGCCCAGTGGCACGGACCTCACGCCCGCGATCCGGAATCAGCTGGCGGGTTCCTGGTTGGCCAGGAAGGCGGCGGGGGGCGGCGCGCCCCACAGGTGCGGCGGGACTTCCCAGTCGCCTGCCACCCAGCAGTCGTCGATCTGGTCGATGTCGGAGAACCACTCGATCCACGAACCCCACGGGTCCGGGTTGTAGTGGAAGAAGTTCGAGCCGATCGTGTGACGGCCCAGGCCCCAGCCCGCCTCACGCCCCCGGGTGCGCATCCGGTCGGCGCCGATCGCGATCGCGTCGATGGAGGGCACCTCGAAGCTGGCGTGGTGGAACCCGCGGTGGGTGCTGGCGATGAACCCGAAGATGTGATGATCGCCGGGCCCGGAGTTGAGGAACGTGACCAGGCCCTTGATGCGGTCGCTGACCCGCAGGCCGAGCACCTGGGTGTAGAAGTCGGTCATCTGCTGAGGCTGGGCGGTGAACAGCAGCGTGTGCCCAAGCCGGCGTGGCAGCACGTCCTCAGTGGCCTGCGTCCACTGGGCCACGCCGATCCGCTGCCGGCTGCCGCCCACGTTGAACAGCACCTCCTCGGCGGGCCGGGGGGGTGCCGGGGCCTCGTCGAGAAGCTGCACGGGAGTGCCGTCCGGATCGCGGATCCACACGCCGTCCTCGGTCGCGCCGGCCGGGGGCTCGATGACCGGCGTGGCCGCCCGGTCCAGGGCCTCACGGACCGAGTCGAGCGTGCCCGGGCTCAGCGTGAACGAGACATGGTGCAGGCGCTTGTGGGGCGCCTGGACCAGGCGGACCTGCTCCTGGTTGCGGCCGGGGCAGAGGGCGACCAGCGATCCGTCCTTCTCCCCGGTCTCCAGGCCGAAGTCCTGCAGGAACCCTTCGGCCACGGCGAGATCCGGCACCTCCAGCGCATAGTGATGCAGCCCTGAGATCACGGCGCTTCCCCTTTCTCGATAAACTGCATACAGTTTTGCAGAGATGTGGGCCGCTGTGAAGGCCAGCACTGTGCAGGCCCGGCACTGTGCAGGCCCGGCACGGTTAAGGCCGGCACGGTTAAGGCCGGCACGGTTGAGGCCGCGCCGCAGAGATCCGGCGTCGTCAAGATCCCAGCGCCGTAGAGATGAGGTGCGTGCGGTGAGTCCAGCCGACGATCCGCGGCTCGATGTCGCACGGGCCGCGCGGGTCCTGTCCGCGCTCGGGCTGGTCACCGCGTACGGCCACGTCTCCGCCCGGGCGGGGACGGCCATGCTGATCACGCCGGCCGCGGACCTGGCCATGGTCACCGGGGCCGGCGTGGTCCAGGTGCCGCTCGCCGCCGCCGCGCTGCCGCCCGGCGCGCCCGCCGAAGCCTGGGCGCACCTGGCCCTCTACCGGGCCCGCCCGGACGCCGCCGCGATCGTCCGGGCCCAGCCGCCCGGGGCCTTCGCCGCGGCGGCCGTGACCACGGCGCTGCCAGTGCTGCACGGCCAGGCGGCCTGGCTCGGCGCATCCGTTCCGGTGCACG
>JAOPYP010000364.1 GCA_025964635.1 Actinomycetes bacterium
GCTCGCGTACGCTTGCGCGGGTGCGCGCTGGCCCGGAGCTGCTGGAATTCGGCAAGGCACGCTTCCACACGGAACTGGGCGTCCTGATCAGCGTCTATGCGGCCGCCATGCATCCGCCGCAGCAGCAGCTGCCGGGACGCCGGGCGATCATGGAACGGCACGCCGGCTACCCCTCGTTCCGCTGCGTGGCCATGACCCTTCCCGACGACCCGGGGAACGCGCCGCCCGAACTGCGGACGCAGTCCGGCGGGAGCCGGCTCACCGTCCTCGGCTTCGCCTACGGCTTTCACGGCGCCAGCGGCCAGTGGTGGCACGATCTGGTGCGCAGCGCGCTGGCCACGGCGGGCGGCCGTGAGCTCGCCCAGGCCTGGCTGGACGACTCGTTCGAGGTGGCCGAGGTCCACGTCCACCCCGGCTACCAGGGCCGCGGGATCGGCCGGGCCATGGTGCCCGCGCTGATCCACCCCCGGCTGGAGCGGACGGCGCTGCTGTCCACCCAGGACACCGACAGCCGGGCCCGGCGCCTCTACCGGGGCCTGGGGTTCACCGATCTGCTGACCGGATACCGGTTCCCGGGCACCGACCCGCCGTACGCGGTGATGGGCGCGGCGCTGCCGCTGCCACTCCGGCCGGTCCGGCCGGCCGGACCGGACGGCTGACGCCGCGCCGGCCGCCAGCCCCGGTGACCGGCCCGGCGGGCGGACGGGCGGACGGGCCGGGTCCTGGCCCCGCCGGGAGGGGCTGGTCAGCTCCCCGCGGCCAGCCGGGTCCGGGCGGGAAGCGCACTGCCCCCGGCGGCCCGTCCGGCCAGCCCGAGGCGCTCATAGATCTCCCGCGTCGCAAGGGACCCGTTCAGCGTGTAGAAGTGCAGCCCCGGGGTGCCCTCGGACAGCAGGCGCTCGGACATGGCCGCCGCGTACGCCACGCCGATCTCCCGCACCGCGGCGCTGTCGTCACCGGCCGCCCGTACCTGATCCCCCAGCGCGGCGGGGAACCGGGCCCCGGACAGCACGACGATGCGCTCCAGCGTGCGCTGGCTGGTGATGGGCATGATGCCGGGAATGATCGGCACCTCGCATCCGGCGGCCGCCACCCGGTCCCGCAGCCGCAGGTAGTCGTCCACGTAGAAGAACATCTGCGTGACGGCGAAATCGGCGCCCGCCCGGCACTTGCGCACGAAGTACTCGGTGTCCGAGTCGAGATCAGGAGAACGCGGGTGACCTTCGGGGAACGCACCGACGCCCACGCAGAAATCACCCGAGGCCTTGATCAGCCGGACCAGGTCCGCCGCATACTCCAGCCCGTCCGGATGCGCGACCCATTCGGCGTTGGGGTCCCCGGGGGGGTCCCCGCGCAGCGCGAGCACGTTGCGGACGCCGACCGCCGCGTACGAGCCGATCACGCGCCGCAGTTCGGCCACGGAGTGGTCCACCGCCGTGAAGTGCCCCATCGGGGTGAGCGTCGTCTCCGCGGCGATCCGCCCGGTCATCCGGACGGTGCGGTCGCGGGTGGAACCGCCGGCCCCGTAGGTGACCGAGACGAACGTAGGCCGGAGCGGCTCCAGCTCGCGGATCGCCCGCCAGAGCCGCCGTTCCGCGTCCGCGGTCTTGGGCGGCATGAACTCGAACGAAAAGGACTTACCGCCCGAGGCCAGCAGATCACGGATGGCAGGCGCGCGGTGCAGGGCCCCGGATGGCATGCCCCAAGGCTAAGGCCTGTCCCGTGGGCGCGCCGTAGTCGCCTGCCGCCACATGGCCGCGCCGCGGCAGGCGCACCGCCAGCCGGTCAGAACGCGAGAGCCTGGGCCCGCCGGTTCACCTCGGTGCCGCGGTGCTCCGTCATCGCCTGGATCGGCGTCCCCGGAAGCGTGTCGTCGGCCGTGAACAGCCAGCGCAGCGCCTCGGAGTCGTCGAACCCGCAGTCGAGGAGCACGGTGAGGGTGCCGTGCAGCCCCTTGACGATGGAGCCTCCGTCGAAGAAGGCCGCCGGGATCGCCATCGTGCCGTCCGGCCGCTGGACAGCCAGCAGCTTGCGGTCACGGAAGAGCTGCTTGAGCCTGCCCGGCGGGATGCCGAGCTGGTCAGCCGCTTCAGGGAATGTGAGCCAGTCGCCGACGAGCACGTCGGCCGGGGGGTCAATCTGTGCCACGTTTTCGAATTTCCCACGCGGCGGCCCGGGTCAAACCCGGACACGCCAGTCTCGTTATGTTCTCTTGATGGAAGGTGCCGCTCGGGCGCAGCTCAGGCCGCCTGCTCAGGTCACCGCCGCGTCCCGCACCGGCACGTCGGGGTCGGCCAGCCGGGCGGTGTCCACCGCCTGGCCCGCCACCATGGCCCGGCGGCCCTGCAGCATGTCACGGGGGCGCCCCACGGCGAGGACGGCGACGAGCCGGTCCGTGCCCGCCGTCCCGGACACCCAGCACGCCGCCCAGCGCTCCCCGGCCGGGTCGCCGCGCCAGATGAGCCGGTCCTCGCGTTCATGGTGGCCAACGTACTGGACCATGCGGCCGAATTGCTCCGACCAGAAGTAGGGCACCGGGTCGTAGTCCTGCTCGGCGCCGAGTGCGTTGGCCGCCGCCACATTGGGTGAGTGCAGGGCGGTATCCCAGTGCTCCACCCGCAGCCGCCGGCCGTAGCGGCCGGACCAGAACGCCGCGCAGTCCCCGGCCGCGTAGACGCCGGGCACGGAGGCGCGGAGCCGGCTGTCCACGATGATCCCGTTGCCCAGGTCCACCCCGGAGCCGTCCAGCCATCCCGTGCACGGCCGGACCCCCACTGCGGTCACGATCAGGTCAGCCTCCAGCCACCCGCCGCCGGGCAGGGCCAGGCCGCTGTCCTGGACAGATTCCACCGGCTGGGCGAGCCGCAGGTCCACCCCGGCCGCGGCGTACCAGGGCACCAGCATCGCCCCCGCCGCCTCGCCCAGGGCCGCGGCCGCCGGCGCCGCGGCCGCCTCCAGGACGGTGACGGCGCATCCGCGGGCCGCGGCGGCGGTGGCGAGTTCCGCGCCGATCCAGCCGGCGCCGACGATGGCCACCCGGGTCCCCTTCTGCAGCCTGGCCCGGATTTCCAGGGCGTCGTCGACGGTGCGCAGCACGTGCTGCCGGCCGGGCCCGGGCAGCAGCACGGGCCCGGCTCCGGTCACCACGATCAGGCGGTCAAAGGCGTATTCGCCGCGCTCGCTGCGCACCACCCGCCCGTCCAGCGCGGTGGCGGCCTCGCCGAGCCGCAGGTCCAGGCCGAGGGCGGCCGCGTCGGTGTCGAGCGACGTCGAGTCCAGCTCGCCCATCATCAGCTTCTTGGACAGCGGCGGGCGGTCGTAGGGCGGATGGGGCTCCGCGCCCAGCATGGTGACCTGGCCGGCATAGCCGTGGGCCCGGAGCTCGGCTGCGGCGCGCGAGCCGGCCAGCCCGCCGCCTGCGATGACTACCCGCTCGATCTGCACGAGCACCTAGGCTAGAGGGATCAGGCCTGCTCTGGCCCAGCCCGGGCCGCGAAGCGGCCACGCGGGCCCGGTTTCCGGATGGGCTGGGGGTGCTTTCCGCCCGGGCCATATCCCGGCCGCGGTCCCCGCGGCCAGGTAGTGATCACAGCATCGGCGGGGGAACCCGCAGGTAACTGCGGCAGCCCCGCTAGGGTCGTCACTCGCGGTCACCGCCTGACACCGTACAGGTGTTCCCCGCTCCCGGAGCGATCGGCAGCCATACAATCGAACCGATGGACACGACGCTCGCGCGCCCACCCGTCGGCCGGCTCCTCGATGGCCGGTACCGGGTTGAGTCCCTTATTGCCACCGGCGGGATGGCGACCGTGTATCTGGGCACCGATACCCGGCTGGACCGCACGGTGGCGCTGAAGATCATGCATGCCGAGCTGGCCAACGACGAGGACTTCGTCCGCCGGTTCGTCGGCGAGGCCCGATCCGTGGCCCGGCTCTCGCACCCCAATGTGGTTGGCGTGTACGACCAGGGCGCCGACGGGCGCATGCTGTACCTGGCCATGGAGTACGTGCCCGGCCGCACGCTGCGCGACCTGCTGAACGAGCGGGGCAGCCTCGGTCCCCGCGAGGCCCTGGACATCATGGAGGGCGTGCTGGGCGGACTCGGTGCCGCGCACGCCGCCGGGCTCGCGCACCGGGACGTCAAGCCGGAGAACGTCCTGCTGGGGGAGGGTCACGCGGTCAAGGTCGCGGACTTCGGCCTGGCCCGGATGCTCGCGGGTACCAGCCACACCAAGACCGGCATGCTGATCGGCACCGCGGCCTACCTGGCGCCGGAGCAGGTGTCCCAGGGGATCGCCGACGCGCGGACGGACGTCTACGCCGCCGGGGTCATGCTGTTCGAGATGCTCACCGGCCAGCAGCCGCACACCGCGGACACGCCGCTGGCCGTGGCCTACAAGCACGTCAACGAGGCCGTGCCGGTGCCCTCGCAGTTCGTGGACGGCATCCCGCCCGCCCTGGACGAGCTGGTCCTGCGGGCCACCAGCCGGGACCCCGACCTCCGTCCCGCCGACGGCGGCCAGGCTCTGCGCAGCCTCAACGAGGTGCGGCACAGCCTCCCGCCCGCTCCCCCGGCCCTGCCCGCCGCACCAGCGGGAGCCGGCTATCCGGGCCCCGGGTCCCAGGATCCCGGTGGCTATGAATCACCCGGGTACCAGACCCCTGGCTACCAGGCCGCCGGGTACCAGACCCCCGGGTACGAGAGCTCCGGCTACCAGGCCCCCGGCTACCAGGACGCGGGCTACCGGGACGCCGGCTATCAGGACGGGTACCAGCCAGCAGGCTGGCCTGCCCAGCCCCCGCCGTCGCAGTACGCCGACGACCTGATCCCCGGCCTGCGCCCCCCCGGCGACCCCGCAGCCGCCGGTGGCGTCCCGCTGGCGGCCGCGCCCACCAGCGTCGGCGCGGCCTTCCCCACGTCGGGCCCCACGTCCGGCCCGTCCGACCCGGGCTCGTCCACCTCAGCCTTGTCCGTGACGGGATTCGCCCTCCCGCCGGGCGAGAACCGGGCCGCGGTCACCCAGCGGGTTCCGGAGGACGACTTCCACCGGGACGCGAACCACACCCTGGTGGTGTCCCGCGGCGCGGTGACCGACTACAGCCGGGGCCGGGGCGGCTACGACGGCCCCCGCGAGCCCGGCCTGCAGCGCTGGCTGTTCAGCCGGAGGCTGTACTACGTCCTGGGCGGCCTGGCCCTGGTGCTCCTGGTCGGCCTGCTGGTCTGGTGGCAGTCGGCCGGCAAGTACACCACGGTGCCCCGGGTGGGCGGCCTGGCCGCGAGCTCCGCCCAGGTGCAGGTCCGCAGCCAGGGCCTGACCGTGAAGATGGGCCAGCCCCGGTTCAGCGCCCGGGTGGCCAAGGGCGACGTCATCGGCACCAACCCGGCCATCGGGTCCCGGGTGAGCAAGGGCAGCACGGTGCTGCTCATCGTCTCCAGGGGCCCGCACATGATCCCGGTGCCCCAGGTGACCGGGAGCCCGCTGGCCACCGCCCAGGCCGCGCTCCGGCATGCCGGCCTGATCCCGGGCAAGGTGGTCGGCCAGACGTCCACCACCATCCAGAGCGGGATCGTGATCAGCACCGCCCCGGGGGCGAGCGTGCCGTGGCCGCAGAGCCGGCCGGTCAACCTCGTGGTCAGCAGCGGGCAGCCGGTGCCAGACTTCCGTGGCCAGCAGAAGGCGGTGGCCGAGCAGTGGGCTCAGGCCAACAGCGTCTCGCTGAACGAGGTCGCGGACGCGAAGAGCGACCAGCCCGCGGGCACGGTCACCCAGCAGTCGGTGGCACCAGGCGGCTCCTTCACCCCGCACCAGGTGATCACGATTGATTATTCCAATGGCCCGCAGATGGTCAACGTGCCCAATGTGGACGGCCAGCCGGTGTCCCAGGCCGAGCAGGCGCTCGCCCAGGCGGGTTTCCAGGTGAAGGTGGACCAGGTCGGCCCACTGGACAACGTGTTCAATTACAGCCCCACAGGCCAGGCCCCGGCGGGCAGCACGATCACCCTCTACGTGGGATTGCCGCACATCTAAGCGCAGCCGGGAAGCCCGGGCCCGGCCCGCCGGGACCGGCCTGCCGGGACCTCCCTGCCGGGACCGGCAGGGCACCCCCGCTTCACCCTCATGCCTCCGCCAGGCCCTTCCTTTGCTTAGCGATTGCCTGGTACTGGGCTGTCTATTACATTTTCCAGCCGCAAATCGGCATTAGTGGGTATGCCTACGGTTAGCACTAGTTCGGGTCAGGCTAAATGTCGCTGATGCACTAATATGTGCGCGCCCCCATGGTTGTGCCCTTGCTTCTGAACGAGGAGGGCCTGAACCGAAGAAGGCCCCGCTGAACTTCCGCCGAGCGACCGTGTTCCACCGTCCCGGGCGCCTGACCGCGCTCCGCGCGGTCGCGCACCTGGGCGCGTGGCTGCCGTTCATCCTCGGCCCGGCCCGCCTCATCCAGCACGGCTGGCGGCCGGTCGGGGACGAGGCGGCCATCGCCCTGCGGTCCTGGAACTCGCTGACCGCGCACGGCCCGATGGTCGGCCAGGCCACCCGGCTGGCTCACGGGGTGTTCGACCCGGGCCCGCTGGAGTACTGGCTGCTGGCCATCCCGGTCCACATGGACACGGCGCACGGGGTGCTCTGGGGGGCGGCCATCTGCTGCCTGGTGGCCTGCTCGCTCGCGGTCGAGGCGGCCTGGTCGGTGCTCGGCGCGGCCGGCGGGCTGTGCGCCAGCGGGCTCATCATCGGGCTGACGCTGTGGACACCGGCCATCGCCGTGACGCCGAGCTGGAATCCCTGGTTCGGGATGATGTTCTTCATCGCGGCGCTCGCGGCCGCCTGGGCGGTCATGTCCGGGCACCGGGGCTGGTGGCCGGCGCTGGTCGTCACGGCCTCGATCGCGGCCCAGTCCCATCTCATGTTCACCGTGCCGTCCGGCGTCCTGGCCATCCTGGCCCTGGTCGTCGGACTGGTGGGCGCCATCCGTGGCCGGCTCGGCTACTGGTGGGTGCTGGCCGGCCTGATCGCGGGGGCGGCGTGCTGGAGCGCCCCGCTCATCCAGCAGTTCACCTCCCCGGACGGGAACCTGGGCTTGCTGCTGCGCAGCGGCGGCGCCACGACCGGGCCGCGGACCGGAGGCACGTTCAGCCTCAGGGCCCTGTCCGCCGCGATGGAGCCGGTCCCGGTGTGGTGGAAGTCGTCCCTGCAGCCCTCGGCGATCTACCAGCTGATCAGTCACCGGCCGGCCTGGTTCGCGGTGGCGGTCCTGGTCCTGCTGGCCGTGGCCGCGGTCATGGCGGTACGCCCGCTGCGATGCCGGCCGTTGGGGGCGCTGGCCGTCGTGACCCTTGTGATCAGCCTCGGGTCGCTGGTCACGTACTCCGGCATCCCCGTGCACAACACCAGCCTGCGCACCCTGGGCTACCTCGTCGTGCTGCTCTTCCCGATCGGCGTGCTGAGCTGGCTGGTGGTGGGCAGCTGGGCCGTGCTCACCGCCCGGCTGATCCTCAGCCGGCTGGCCGCGGCGCAGCCCGCCGCCCGGGCGGTCCGCGCCGCCGGGGCCCTGGCCGGCCTCGCGGCCATGGCGCTGGTCGCGGTGGGCGCCATCCTGGCTGTGCCGCGGCAGGGACCCGTGGTCCGCCAGGTGACCCGGGACCCGGCCATGGCCGCATCGCAGGCCGCGTCCCGGCAGATCGCCCGGGCCCTGCCCGGCCAGCCGATAGCCCTGTCGGTCCACGACTTCAACCCGTCCGTCCTGGGGCGGCTGACCCTGGGCGTGACGTGGGCGCTGACCCCGGAGGGCTTCCGCGCCGAGATCATGCGCACCCGGCTGGCCCGCGAGCTCGGGGACCGCTACGTGTTCCGCGGCGAGGAGATCCCGCTGGTCAAGGTCCGGGTGCGGCAACACGGCACCTCGGTCGCCGTGACCAGGCCCACCCGGCTCGCCAGCCACCGCTGAGACCGTCCGCTAGCCAGGCCAGCCACCAGCCGGATCAATCACCAGCGGACACCCCCGGCGGCCCCGGCTGCGGCGCCCCCGCCGGCCATGACCGGTGTCCGCCGATCTGGGCCAGGTCGTGGTGCGTTGCGATACTGTGGCCGCCTGGACGGTGACCAGCCACCAGCGCGGCACGTACCCCCTCAGGCGTGGCCCCGGTGGACGCCGCGCCCGCCCCCGGGTACGCCGGCCGGTCCCAGCCCAGCCCCGGATCTCATCACACATGCGGGAAGTGGCCAGCTGTGAGCGGAACCAAGGTGACGCCAGCGGCCGGCGGGTCGTCGCGCCGCGATGCCGCCGGGCCTGCGGGAGCGTCTGGCCACCGCAGCTGGCTGTCCCCGGTCGCCCTGATCATCACCGGCTTCACCGTGATCGGCCTGGGCCTGCGGCTCTTCCTGCTGAGCCGGCCGGGCTACCTGCTCGGCGTCACGCAGTACGACGACGGACCGTATTTCGGCAGCGCGCTGCGGCTGGTGCACGGGTCACTGCCGTACCGCGACTTCATCATCGTGCAGCCGCCGGGCATCACGCTGGTGATGACCCCGGCCGCACTGCTCGCCCAGGTGACCAGCACGGCCTGGGGCATGGCGGCCGGGCGCATCCTGACCGTCCTGGCGAGTTCCGCGGGGATCGTGCTGGTCGGCCTGCTGGCCCGGCACCGCGGCCCGCTCGCCGTGGCCCTGTCCTGCGGGATACTGGCCATCTTCCCGGGCAGCCTGGTGGCCGCGCACACCGTGCTGCTCGAGCCCTGGCTGACCCTGTTCTGCCTGATCGGCGCCGTGGCCGTGCTGGACCGTGACCAGCTGGCCCGCAGCCGCAGGCGGCTGCTGTGGGGCGGGGTGGCGTTCGGGTTCGCCGGCGCGGTCGAAGTGTGGGCCATCATCCCCGTCGTGGTGATCGCGGTCCTGCTGGCCCGGGAGATCCGCCGCGCCGCGCTGTTCGTGGGCGGCGTGGCGATCGGGTTCTTCGTGCCGGTCATCCCGTTCGCGGCGACGGCCCCGCGCCGGTTCTACAACAGCTTCTTCGCGGCCCAGGTGTTCCGCGTGGTGCCGACCCGGACGCCGGTGCACAAGCGGCTGCGGCTGATGAGCGGGATCGGCCAGCTGCTGCACCTCGGCACGACCGCGACGCTCATCGCCGCACTGATCATCGTGATCTTCGTGGCCGGGGCGTTCATCGCCGCCTGGCGGATCAGCGGCCGCCCGCTGACCGACCTGGACTGGTTCGCGGTGGCGACCTGCACGCTGGTGGTGGCGGCGTTCCTCTGGTACGCCCAGTTCTTCCTGCACTTCCCCGCCTTCCTGGCGCCGTTCCTGGGGCTGTCCATCGGCCTGGCCGCGGGGCGCCTGGCGGCCGCCCTGCAGACCGGGGGGATCGAGGCCCCCGCAACCCAGCGGAGTCCCGGCTCCTGGGCCCAGTGGGCGGTCGTGGGCCTGGC
This sequence comes from Actinomycetes bacterium, assembly GCA_025964635.1. GTDB lineage: Bacteria > Actinomycetota > Actinomycetes > Streptosporangiales > Streptosporangiaceae > RYN-230. The sequence goes on from JAOPYP010000364.1 coordinate 9,425, forward strand.
CGCCTGCGGCATCGTGATCCTGGCCGTGCAGCAGGGCCAGTCGGACCTCAACGTGTCACCGCGGGTTACGCCGGCCGCGCTCCGGACCGTGGATCGCATCGTGCACCCCGGTGCGTGTGTCCTCAGCGACCAGGCCTCCTTCCTCATCGCCGCGGACCGCTTCTACTCCAGCGCTCCCGGCTGCTCGGAGATGGTGGACGCGATCGGCACGGATTACTCGCTGGGCCACGGGCGGGACGCCCGCTCCGGTGCGGCCCGGTACGCGGCCGTCAACGCCACCTGGCGGACCGCGTTCCGGCATGCCCAGTACGTGTGGCTGTCGCTGCGGTTCAACGAGCGGCGCATTGCCTGGACGCCCGCGCTGCGGTCGTACTTCGGGAGCCACTTCACCCGGGTGTACAAGGACGGCAAGAGCGACGCCCTGTACGCCCGGACCCGCAGTGGCTGAACCCGGGCCCCAGTTCCCCGGCCCCGGGGCAGGCGACCGGACCGGCCCCCAGACCGGCGAGCCGCGGACGCGGCCCAGCATCGGGGCACACGTTCCCGTGGCCGGCGGGTTCGCGGCAGGGCTGCGCTACGCGGCCGGCATCGGCGCCGAGGCCATCCAGGTGTTCGTGTCCAACCCGCGTTCCTGGTCCCTGCCCGCCGGTGAGCCGGCGCAGCAGGCCCGCGAGGCGGACGCGATCGGCGCCCGGCTGGCCGAGGCGGGCCTGCCCGTGTTCGTGCACACGCCGTACCTGATCAACGTCGGTTCGGCGGACCCGGTGACCCGGGATCGCTCGGTGGCCTCGATACGGCACTCGCTGCACCGGGGCGGCGCGATCGGGGCCCGCGGCGTCGTGGTGCACACCGGCTCGGCGGCCGGCGGCGACCGGGACAAGAGCATGCTCTACGCGCGCGAAAGCCTGCTGCCGGTGCTGGACTCGATCCCGGCCGATGGCCCGGACCTGCTGCTGGAGCCGATGGCCGGGCAGGGCCACCTGCTCTGCACGGCCGTGACGGACCTGGGGCCCTACCTCGAGATGCTCGACTGGCACCCGCGCGCCGCAGTGTGCCTGGACACCTGCCACGTGTTCTCGGCCGGGCACGACCTCGCCGCCCCGGGGGGCGCGGCGGCGGTCATGAGCGAGCTGGCCGGGGTCCTGGGCGGGACCGGGCGGCTGGCGCTGGTGCACGCCAACGACTCCAAGGATCCGTGCGGCTCCCGCCGGGACCGGCACGAGAACATCGGCGCCGGCCAGATCGGCGCCCCGCCGTTCGGCGCGCTGCTCCGCCACCCGGCGGCCGCGGGCGTCCCGTTCGTGATCGAGACCCCCGGCCCGCAGGCGGCCCACACCGCCGACATCGCCACCCTTCGCGGCCTCCGCGACCGCTAATGGGGATCGATCACCTTCGCCGGGTTGGTGGGCGAGGATGGTCGGCTGAGCCACCAGCAGGTGAGCACTCGCGTCCGCTGGGCCTTGAGCCCTGGGGTTAGACCGTGCCCCTGCTGGCTGGTGAGGTCTCCTCGGACAGCTGGTGGGATGTCGTGCCCCGGGCACTGATCCATTAGGGAGCTGCTGGAGTCCTCTGGCTCATGGCTTTATCCGTGACAGGCGAGAGGGGCCAGATGATCTTTGCCGGGGTGGACTGGGCGGAAGCCCATCATGATGTGCATGTCCAGGATGAGAACGGCAGGCGGCTGGGCGGAGGCCGTCTGCCTGAGGGAGTAGAGGGGATCGCCCGGTTCCACGAGCTGGCCGCCCGGCACGCGCAAGAGCCCGGTGAGGTGGTGACCGGAATCGAGACCGACCGGGGCCTGTTCGTGACTGCGCTGGTCGCGGCGGGCTACCAGGTGTTCGCGGTGAACCCGCTGTCTGCGTCCCGGTACCGGGACCGGCACGCGGTCTCGGGCGCGAAGTCTGACCCCGGCGATGCGAAGGTGCTGGCAGACCTGGTCCGCACCGACCGGCACAACCACCGGCCGGCCGCCGCGGATAGCGACCTGGCCGAGGCGGTCAAGGTCGTGGCCCGCGCGCACCAGTCGATGATCTGGTCCCGGCGCCGGCAGGCGAACATGCTCCGCTCGGCGCTGCGGGAGTTCTACCCCGCTGCGCTGGCCGCGTTCGACGATCTGACCAGCGGCGACGCGGTCGAGGTGCTCCGCGCCGCGCCGGCCCCGGTGCTGGGTGCGGCCCTGTCCCGGCCCAAGATCGCCGCGGCGCTGCGCCGCGGCGGACGGCAGCGCCGCGTCGATGCCCGGGCTGGGGAGATCCAGGCGGCGCTGCGCGCCCC
>JAOPYP010000396.1 GCA_025964635.1 Actinomycetes bacterium
AGCCCAGCAGGCCCAGTGGACGAGGCGGGCCCAGTGGAGGCGGGCCCAGTGGAGGCGGGCCCAGTGGAGGCGGGCCCAGTGGAGGCGGGCCCAGTGGAGGCGGGCCCAGTGGAGGCGGGCCCAGTGGAGGCGGAGGCGGCCCGGGCGGACGCAGCACCACCGTCGGGCGCATTTCCCGGTGTTAGGTAAGACTTGTCCCACGTGTTCTTAAAGTCAGCGGTGAAGCCTGGCTGCGTGGAGAGGAAGCGGTAACAGGAAGGCATTACCGGGCAAGGAACGGCTCGTGGGCGCGCACGGCGGCGCACCTGACGCGGGACTCCCACGAAGGGGGAATGGATGCGCCGACGCCAGCGCCCGGCCGGGGCTGACCACATCACGCTGCTGCCCAGCCACCGTTCCCGGCTGGCCCGGCCGGCTCTCGCCGGCGCCGTCGCGGCCGTTATCGTCGTGGCCGCCGTGATCTTCCCGGCCGCGCCGAGTCTCGCCATCCGCCTCGCCGCCGCGGTCCATACCCTCGGGCTGAAGGCGGACCAGGTCACCACCGGCACGCGTGTCCGCGCACCGGTGGCCGGGTCGGCCGTGGGTGCGCTGTTCACCACGGCCCCGGCTGGACTGAGCGTGAGCGGGCACTTCTGCACCGCGAGCGTAGTGAACAGTCCGGCCGGTGATGTGGTCATGACCGCGGCCCACTGCGTGAGCGGGCTGAAGCCGAGCCAGTTCGTCTTCGTGCCGGGATACCGGAACGGCCACGCACCGTACGGAGCCTGGTCCGTCACCCGGGTGGTCGTGGATCAAGCCTGGTCCAGCAGTGCCAGCATCGACGACGACGTCGCATTTCTCGTGGTGAAGAAGGCAGGGACGACCGCCAGCCTGCAGTCCCTCACTGGTGGTGAGCGGCTGGGCTTCGGCCAGCCCGCCGGGCAGGTCGTGCACGTCACCGGATATCCGAACGGCACAACGGCCCCCATCTCATGCCTGAACCGGGCCGCCCCGTTCAGCCCCACCGAGCTGGAGTTCGACTGCGACGGCTACACCAACGGCACGAGCGGCAGCGCGCTGCTGGCCGGCGTTGACCCCCGCACCGGGCTCGGCACCGTCATCGGCGTGATTGGCGGGTACCAGGAAGGCGGAGACACCAACTCGGTGTCCTACGCGGACCGGCTGGGGGCAAACGTGGCGGCGATGTACAGGATCGCAACCGGCCGGTCATAGTCCTGGCGCCCGCCGGATGCGTCGTCGGGTGCTGCCCGGCCACTGACGGCGTTCCCACCGTGTACATCGGTCTCGCTGATGCAGGCGCCGGGTTGATCGGGGCGCGGAAGATTCGGGAATTCCGGGAGCCTGATCGGCCTGCCGAAGCTACCGCGAAGCATCCTGATGATGTCCCGGCGGAGCCGGCAGACGCAGGGCAGCCAGCGGCACGAACTGCTGGCCGCCGTGAAGGTCCCGGTCCCCGAAGCTCCCCGCCGTGACCGGCCGGGGAAAGGAGATCTTCACGGCGAGGATGCCGCGGAGTTCGAAGTACTTCACGGTCGCCGGATCGACGTCATAGAGGCGTCCGATCGCCTGGGGCGACAGGACGCCTGATGTGGTGACGAACGTGTAGTCGGGCTCACTTCTGAAGAGGACGTCCATCGTGATCCAGAACGGCCCGGCGTTCTTGGACCGGACCTGACCGGCCAGCTCCCCGAGGGTGAGGGCAGCATCAGGCATTGGCCACCTCGCTGAGGTCGATCCGGAACAGGTCGGTGCCCCGTTCCAGGTCGAGCACATGGTTCAGGACGAACTCATACGACGGGCCCCGCTCGATCTCCGCGGGTGAGGTCGCGAAGGCGAAACTCGGGAGGTGGTCCATGCCGGGCAGCGGCAGGTGCAGCAGCAGCGGGTTGGCTGTCCTGGCGATGGCCGTCGCCGTCTGCTGGCTCGGGGCGCGCACCTTGAACAGCAGGCCTATTTCCCGTGCGTCCCCGGTGCTGTCCTCGAGCGGCCCGAGGACCGCGTTGGCCCCGTAGCACTGCAGAGCGAGCTCGTAGTGCTGGGGATCCAGGTCGAGGGTGGCGCGAACGCGATCTTCCAGGACGCTGAGCAGGTACCGCAGCCAGGTCTCGAGGCTGGCCAGAATGTGCGGGTCGCGGATCCCGACGAGGGAGATCGTCTCGTACCCGCCGAGTCGTGCTCCCTCCAGCTTCGCGGTGGGATGGGACGAGAGCAGGAAGCCGGAGCCTTCGACCCGGACGGTTCTCTCGTCGATCGCGGTGTAGGTGGCTGCGGAGGTGTCCAGGGTGCCGGTCGGCTCCAGGAGGCGGAACGGATCGGCGTTCTCGTAGAGCATGTGGGCGGCCACGGACGTCGGGGTGCAGGCGGCGTCGGGGCTCAGGGGGGTGACGGTGAATCCGGTGCCGTCGATCCGCACATGGACGCCGCCCGCGGTCGGGTTGGTCGTGCACTGGCCGCCACACTCGACGGTCTTGGCCGCGTGCCACGTAGGGCCGGCCGGCAGGCCGTGCATGAGGGCCACCGCGGCCACCATCGACGTGTCGGTGGCCCGGCCGGCCAGGACGACCTCCGCGCCGGCCTCCAGGGCAGCGACGATGGGGTCGTGACCCATGAGGGCGACGACATGGGAGCAGGACCGGACCGTGTCCGGGTCGAGATCGCCGAGGGGAGGCAGGCTCCGCACCCGGCCCGCCTCAATGGCGGCGATCACGGTCGCCGGGTCAAGCTCGCTGTAGACGCGGGCCATCCGGAACGACAGCCGATCCTCGGCGGCGATGCGGACGGCGATCTCGGCGACCCAGTCCACGCCAGTGTCGGTGCCGGCCGTGCCGCAGCTGCCGACGATGAGCGGGATCTGTGCCTCCCGCGCCGCGGACAGCAGGATGCGCAGGTCCCGCTCCACCGCCGAGGCGGCGGTCTTGGCCACGCCGGCACCCAGGTAGTAGGGACCGGAGTCGGTCGAGCCGCCGTCGATGGCAATCGCGGTCGCGCCCATGGCGATGCCGCGTTTGATCGACTCCGCGGTGAAGCCACCGCCCAGCATCCCGCTGGGAAAGATGACGCCGACGCCTGGTTCAGAAGTGGGCTGGGTGGACATGGCCGTAGCTCCCTCAGGGTTTCCGGACGTGCGTACCGGTCTCGCGGCGGTGCCGGTTGAGCGGGCCGTGCTCACGACGGGAGGACCCGGCACGCGGAGGGGGGTATCCGGACCGTGACCGCCGGGCCGACGAACAACCGGGTGTCGGTGACGGTCAAGGCCAGGCCGTCGATGCCCAGTTCATAGACGTAGTGATCACCGAGGAATGAGACGGAGCGGAGCTCTGCGCGGTAGGTGTTCTCCCCGGACGCGGATTCGTCGCTGGTGAGCTCGACCGCCTCCGGGCGTACGGCCAGCTGGACCTCGTCGCCGGCCGCGCGGTCTCCCCCGGAGAGAGTGATCGGTTTGCCGTTGCCGTGCAGGACCAGCCCGGTGGTCCCCGAGGAGGTAGCCGTGGCGACCCGGGCGGGCAGGATGTTGCAGTGGCCGAGGAACTCGGCGACGAAGCGCGTGGCCGGGCGCCGGTAGATGTCTTCGGGGGTGCCGATCTGGAGGACTGACCCTTCGTCCATGACCACGATCCGGTCGCTGAGGCTGAGCGCCTCGTCCTGATCGTGCGTGACGAACAGCGTCGTCAGTCCCAGCTCGGCTTGCAGGTGCTTGAGCCAGGTCCTGGCCCGCTCGCGCAGCTTGGCGTCGAGGTTGGAGAACGGCTCATCGAGCAGCAGTACGGCCGGGGCGTACACCAGCGCCCTGGCCAGGGCCACCCGCTGCTGCTGGCCACCCGACAGTTCGTGCGGATACCGGCGGGCGTAGTCACCCATCTCGACCAGATCGAGGGTCTCGAGGACCCGGCGGCGCAGGGCGTCCTTTTTCATCCGCCGGATCCTGAGCGGGAACGCGACGTTGCCGAACACAGTCAGGTGCGGCCAGATGGCGTACGACTGGAACACCATGCCGAGGTTGCGGTCCTCGGCCTTCAGATAGACCTTGGCGGCCCTGTCGAAGAAAGTCCTGTCCCCGCAGGAGATCAGGCCCTCGTCGGGACGCTGGAATCCGGCGATCGACATGAGGGTCGTGGTCTTGCCGCAGCCGCTCGGTCCCAGCAGGGTCAGGAACTCCTTGTCATGCACGCTGAAGCTGATGTTTTTCAGCGCCTGTTCCTGGCCGAAAGATTTGCTCAGCCGCTCGACGGTGATCTCAGGCATTGCGCTTTCCTCTTGCTTGTGCCGCGAACAGCCGGGCGCCGACCGCAATGGCGAGGATCGTTATGGCGACTTGCACCATGGCTAGCGCGGCGACAGGCCCGATCGTGCCCTGCTGCTCGGCGTCCAGCATCGTGACGCCCATGATTTCGTGTCCCGGAGTGACGAGAAAGAGAGCCGGATCGTAGTCATTGAGGATCGAGATGAACAGGAGGATGAACGATGCGTACAGCGCGGGTTTAAGTATCGGGAAGGCGATCCGGGTCGTTGACGTCCACCAGCTGGCGCCAGCGGCGCGCGCAGCATGGTCCATCGACTCGCTGACCGTCCCGAATGCCGAGGACATCACGAAATAGGCGAGAGTTATCGAGCGGATGCTGAGCGCCAGCATGATCCCCCAGATGCTGTTACGGAGCGCACCTCCCGGCGGGTTAACCAGCAGAAAGGTCCAGAAAAAACCAATCCCGATGATGATTCCCGGAATGGCTCGGGGAAACAGCAGCATGAAAGGCAGAGAGCGTCGTAGCCTGAATCTCGACCGCTGGGCCACAGCGGTGGCCAGCGCGACCACCAGGGTGGTGAGGAGGCCGCCCACAACAGCGATCTCAACGGTGTTCAGGATCGAGTGGGCGAATGTGCCATGTGCGATCTCCCACCAGTTGCCGAGTGTCAACAGATGCCAGGGGGCGATCAGCGGAGTCAGCTCCGAGACGACCGACGACAAGGCCAGGGCCGCTATCGGCGCGAACGCCGTGGCCAGGAGGTACACCCCGAGGATCGCGCCGAGCACCCATCTGAGCCACGTGCCCAGCTGCACTCCCCCGGCCGGGCCGCTCCGCCCGCCCACCGACACGAAGCGGGCCTGATCCCCCAGCAGCTTGCTCCGCAACAGCAGCAGCGCGCAGGCGCAGGCGAGCAGAACCGTGGCTCCGGCGCTGACGACCGGCGGATCCGGGGTGAACGCACTCGACCAGGTGTTGAACAGATAGCTGGCGATGAAGTCGTGCCCCTGGGGCGAGCCCAGGACGAGGGGAATGCCCAGTGATTCGATGGAGAGCGTGAAGACGAGGAGCCCCGCGTTGAGCAGGGCGGGACGCAGCATGGGCACGGTGATCCGCCCTAGCACGCTGAGCGGTGGCGCGCCGGTACTGCGGGCGGCGTTCTCCAGCGAGGAATCGGCACCGGAGAGTGTCGCCTGGCAGACAAGGAAGACGACCGGCACGGCGACCGCCGTGCCCAGCACGGCCATGCCGGGCACGCTGGTCAGGTTCAGCGGTATATGCAGGGTCTGATTGACGAAGTCGTGCGCGTAGCCGCCGGGTCCATAGAGCGCGTTCCAGCCGAGGATGACACCGAGCGGGGGAAGCACGATGGGCGCGATAAACAGGCGCGAGTAAGCCCTCCGGCCGTATACGTCGGTCCGGCTGCACAACACGGCGAAGCTTCCGCCCAGCACCACCGAACTCGCGGTCGTGATGGCCGCGAACTCCAGCGTGTTCAGGGCAGCCGTCCAGAACGCGGGGTCGGTGAACAGCTGCCGGTACGGCGCCAGCGTGAAGACCCGCCCGGCTGCGTAGATCGGCTTGCTCTGCACCGACGCGTACACGAGCGGGAGGACCGGCGCCAGAACACAGACCAGCACGACCGCCCAGATGGCCGCCTGGGCCCCCGTCTCGGGGACCAGGCGGCGCACCCGGGCGCCATGAGCCGGCGCGTAGCTCACCGAGCTCATGGGCGTGGCGCAGTGAGGTCCAGGTCCGGCTGGTGGCTCACTGGTGGAACGCCTGGCGGAAGTGGGCTGTGAAGGCGGTCTGGCCGTTGGCCACCTGCTGGTTGAACGGGGTCAGGTAGGTGTGCTGTGGGCCGCCCACCTGCGCGTACAGGGCCTTGAGCGTGTTGGGGCAGCCGTTAGCGGGCGCGAACGCGTTGCTGCTCGCCTCGAACCCAGCGTCGCAGAGCGCCTGCTGGCCCGGGTTACTGAACACGAAGTTCAGGAAGAGCTTCGCCGAGTCAGGGCTGGCTGTCCCCGCGGTGATCCCGATGCCCCGGGGGATCAATGGGGTGAAGTCCTTGGTGTATTCCCAGCCTAGTAGCTTGCGGTCTGCGGGGACGGTCTCGATGGGACCGCGGGCCAGTCCTGACTCGAACACGGCCACCGCGAAACCTCCCTGGGCGACGTCCTGGCCCAGTACGTCCCCGTCTCCCGGCGTCTTCGCGGTCTGGCCGAGTTTGCTGAGCGCCGCCCAGCCTTTCTGGTGCACGTACGCCCAGAACGCGGTGTAGCCGAAATTGTTGTTAATGGTGTACGTGGCGACCTTGTACTTCCCGCTGATCCCGTCCTGGGCGATCTGCGCGACCGTCGCCGGGGGCGCGTGGCCTTTCAGCAGGATCTTGTTGTAGATGGTGATCGCCGGATCGGGCGAGAAGATATAGAGCCCTTTACCTTGAGAGGTGAAGCTCGGGTAGTCCGAGATTCCCGCAGGAGTAAAGGGCAGCAGGAAGCCATGGGCGACCGCGCCCACCCACAAGCCTGGAGCACTGGCGATCAGGATATCCGCTGTCCGGGCGCCGGTGGCGTGCTCGGCAGCGTACTTCGAGAACACGACCGGATCCTCGTTATCGGTCACCGTGACGTGGATCCACGGGTACTTAGCCTCGAATGCCTTGGTCACATGCTGCATTTGGGAGAGCAGCGCGTTGCTGTAGATCACTAGCCCCTTTTCATGCTTGGAGCCCGAGATCAGCGCCGCCTGACTGAGTGGCGCGGCAGGGGACGCCGCACTGGTGGCCGAAGCTCCGGAGCCTGGTGATCCAGAGGTACCGCCGCAGGCGGCGGCGGTGACCACCAGGGCGGCGGCAGCGGCTCCGAGCGCGGCTCTGCGCAACCAGCGAAGTTTCCTCATGTCTTCCTCCTATGGAAGATTGTAAATCTGCTATAGCGATCTGACGGAGGTCTATCCGTCCAGGGTTGGTGCGGTATGGCGTTAGGAACGCCCGGCGGACGGCTGGGCGTTGCGCGAGGCGATGGCCAGGAGCGCTTCAGCCCGAGCCCCGCTGTGCTGCCGCATGACCTTCTCGGCGGTCTCTGGGTCCCGGGCCTCAATGGCCGCGGCCACGTCGCGGTGCTCCTTCATGCTGTGCTGGAGGCTGGCCGGGCCCGGATGCGAATCAACCGCCCACTTGAGCCGGAACGCCCAGTCGAAAGCGGTGGCGGTGGAGATCATGTCGATCAGGGTTTGCGTGTGCGCGGCCTCATTCACCAGCTGGTGAAATCCCCGGGTCACTGTGAGGATCTCCCGGACCTGCGCCTGGCTCCAGCCGGCGCTGGACGCGAGCACCTCAGCCCGGTCACACGCCTCCATGATCGCCTTCACCTCTGCCTCGGTGGCCCGCTCGGCCGCCAGCCGGGCGGCGGCACCGCGGAGGGCGACCTCGATCAGCGCGAGCTCGTACAGCCTGGCCACCGAAGGCTCGGCGACCCGGATCGAGCGCACCGCGTCCCGTTCGATGAGCCGCTCGTGCTCGAGCCGCTGCAGTGCCTCCCGGACTGGGGTCGGGCTCACCCCCAGATGATCAGCCAGCGCACGCTCGGTCAGACGCTGGCCCGGCTTCAGCCCGCCGGTCGTGATCTCTTCGCGCAGCGCCCGGTATGCCTGATCGGATAGCGTCGGGCCGGTGGTCAGCTTCCGGCCATCCTCGAGATGCTCAGCCACGTTGCTCGTTTTCCCTATCTGCTATAGCAGATCAAGCTACTGAGGGCTGCGCTGGATGTCAATGGTCATCCACCTGGCTACCGCGCTTCCTTTCCGGCCGCCGGCAGCGGCATAAGCTCCCCCGCCAGTAGTGATCGCCTAAGCGTGTTGCCCGCCGGAGCCAGCGGGCATGCCCAGGCTGGGTCGTAGGCACAGGACGGGTTGTAGGCGAAGTTGAAGTCGAGGATCAGCCGGCCCTCGGCGCCGCCGAGATCTGCGCCCTTGGCC
>JAOPYP010000432.1 GCA_025964635.1 Actinomycetes bacterium
CGGACGTGCCGCCGCCCCCCGGGCCGGCGCGTCACCCGGGCGTGCTCACCGGGACGGTGCTGGACACCAGCCCGCAGATCGTCACCCTGTACTGCCCCGACGGCGAGCGGCGGATCGCGCTGGCCCCCGGGGCCAGCGTGTGGAAAGGCCGCCCGGCTGATCCCACCGTCCTGGAGAGCGGGGACAGCGTGGTGGTGCGGATGCACCCGGCGCAGCGCAGTGTCGCCGAGCGGGTCTGGGCCAACGCGGGCCGGGTCACCGGGGTGATCATGGAGCTGGACCGGGAGGGCATGCTCGTCGACGAGGGCCGGACCACCCGGCACCAGGCGGTGCTGATCCCGCCGCACGCCATGGGCCGGCTCCAGGTGCGCTTCCCCCGGCTGGAGCCCGGGTACCTGGTCGACTTCATCGGGCTCCGCGGCCGCGGGTACCTGGAGGCGCTGGTCCCCGCGACCTCCCAGCCGGCCTACCGGGCCAGTGAGGCGCCTGCCCGGGCGCCGGTACGCGGCCATCCCCCGGACCGCATCGCGGGGTCGGCCATCTGGCACGAGCCCGCCGGTCCCGCGGACGAGCAGGGCGTCCGGTACCCGGCGCTCGACCCGGACACCGCCTGCCAGGAGCAGCCGCTGGCGGGGTCCGCCTGCCCGCGGCTGCCGTACCTGTCCGTCGGCAGCCTGCTGAAGGTCCGCAACGAGTGCACGGGCACGGCGCGGGTGCTGCCGGTGTCTGGCTGCGCGGCGACCGCGCAGATCTTCTGCGACCGGTGCGTGACCTGCGGCACCTCGCCCCGGGGACGGATCGCGGACCTGCCGATGATCAGTTTCGTGGCCATGGGCGGCGATCTGGAACGCGGCTGCTTCAACGCCACCGTCTCGCTGGGAGCCCGGTCACCGGCATCGCCGGGACCCGGGTCCCGGACCCCCGGGTTCCCGGCCCTCGGCACCGCATCGGCAGGCCAGTCATGACGACCCCGGATCTCCCCGCCACCCTCCTGGCTGACCTGCAGGACGTCCAGCCGCCCCTGATCGCGGCCCTCCTGATCGGCGGGTGCCTGGCCAAGCTCAGCCGGGTACTGCGCAGCGGCACGCTGGACGCCGGCCTGGGCCCCACCCAGCTGTTCCCGCTCCGGCTGCGCCGCCCGCTGGCCATGATCATGTGCGCGTTTGAGATGTGCCTGGGGCTCGCGCTGCTGGTGACCGTGCTGCCGGTGGGAACCCGGGGCGGGACAGCGCTGTTCGCGCCCCGCGCAGCGACCGGGGCCCGGATCACCGCCGCCGCGTTCTTCCTGGTGGCCGCGGCCGCGCTGGTCGAGGTGCGGGGACGGCGCCCCGATCTGGGCTGTGGCTGCTTCGGCGACCTGAGCAGCCAGCCGGCCGGCCGCCGGTCTCTCGCCCGGGCCCTGCTGCTCACCGGGGCCGCGCTGATCTCCGTCGAGGCCCCGGCCCTGTACCTGCCGCCCCGGGGCCACGGCGCCCTGCTGTTCCTCGGGGTCATCTGCGCCGAGCTGGCGCTGATCGCCGCGCTGTCTCCGGAGGTCGGCGAGGCGCTGGTCCGGCTGGGTTACACAGACCCCTGCGAGCTGCGCCAGCTGCCTGCTGACCGGACCCTCGCGGCGCTGCGCCGCAGCCGCCAGTGGCGTAAGCACGCCCAGGCGATCACCACCGAGATGCCCGCCGACATGTGGCGCGAGCTGTGCTGGCGTTACGTGGTCTTCCCGTGCCGCCAGGACGGGGGGAACGCGGAGGTGGTATTCGCGGTCCAGCTGAAGCGGCGCCGCCCGGCGGTCCAGGCGGCTGTCCTGCCCGTGGCCCCCGGCGGGCCCGCCGGCCCGGCGGCCAGTACGGTGTCCGCGCAGGACTGGGGCCGTCACGGCGCTATGCAGTTATCTATGCGCGTCTAGCTGCCACCCTAGAATGCTCCATACTTGGCCAGAGGAGCCAGGGACATTCACGCCGGCTGGGCGCGCAGGAACCGGCCGAAGTGCGGCACGGTGAACGCGATCAGCCCGCGCTCCGAGCTGTAGATCAGCCCCTTCTTGATCAGCCCGTCCCGGGCCGGGGACACACTGGACGGCTTGCGGCCCAGTTCGTCGGCCACCTGCGCGGTCTGCACCGGGTCGTCGCCGAGCTGAGCCATCGCGCGCATGTAGTCGCGTTCTGCCGGGGTGGCCCGCTCATAACGGCTGCCGAAGAAGCCCACCGCCAGCTCGGCCTCCGCCTCCGGGCTGGCCACGGCGACGTCTTTGGCGGTGACCGGGCTGGCCGTGGCCACGTCCCAGGTGACCTTGCCGTACGCCTGCACGAAGTACGGGTAGCCGTCGGCCGCCCGGTACAGCGCGTCCAGGGCCTCCGGCTCGAAATCCGCCCCCTCGCGCTGGGCCGGCGCGAGCAGCGCCTGGTCGGCGGCGGGCCGGTCCAGCCGGTCGATCGACACGTAGCGGAACAGCCGTTCCGAGTAGCTCTTGCTGGCGGACAGCACCGACGGCAGGTGCGGGAGGCCCGCCCCGACCACGATCAGCGGGCCGCCGGTCTGGGACAGCTCGTGGGTCGCGGCGCACAGCGCGGACACGTCGGGCGCGGGCACGTCCTGCATCTCGTCGATGAACAGCGCGATGCCGACGCTGAGATCGCCGGCCACCGACGCCGCGTCGGTGAACAGCTCCATCAGGTCGATCTCCAGGTCCCCGGAGTCGGCCCGGCCCCGCACCGCCGGCACGTCGATGCCCAGGTGCGGCGTGAAGCTGCCCTTGGGTGCCTTCGGATCCCGGGCCGCGAAGGCCTTCAGCACGCCGAGGAACTCCTCGATGCGGTCCGGGGCCCGGTGCCGCGGGGCCAGCTCGCGGACCGCCATGTGCAGCGCGCCCGCGACCGGCCTGCGAATGGACTGGTCCGGCCGCGCCTCGATCTTGCCGGTGCCCCACAGCCGCTGCAGGGCCATCGAGCGGAACGAGTTGAGCAGCACGGTCTTGCCCACCCCGCGCAGGCCGGTGAGCACCATGCTGCGTTCCGGCCGCCCGCGGGCGATGCGTTCCAGCACCACCTCGAACTGGCGGAGTTCCCGGTCCCGGCCCGCCAGTTCGGGCGGGCGCTGGCCGGCGCCCGGCGCATAGGGGTTGCGTACAGGGTCCACGGCCTAGCAGCCTATGCGCGGCTCTAGCCGGAACCCTAGATTGACGTAGAAAGTGCTGCCGGCGTGTCGCGAACCCGGCCGAACCGCGTCAGCGTGGCGCATTGGTGGCCTGAACGCGCATCAGGCACCGCGCTCATCAGTTGCATGGCAAAAGGCCGGGGCGCGGCGCCTCTCCCTGGCACCGCGCCCCAGCCGGCTTCTCCGGGCTGGCTGGCCCGGACAGGCCGTTAGTGAAGCAGGCGCATGGTGTTGACTGCGTCGTCCACGTAGTACAGGCCGGCGGCGTGCGGCGCGACGACCAGGCCGAACAGCGCACCCGCGCCCTTCGGGCTCCCGGACTTGTCGAGGAACCGCGTCGCGATCTGGGTGCCCGCCGGGGTGGTCTCGACGAGCCTGCCGTCGCCGCCGTTGGCGGTGAGGATGTCCCCGCCCGGGGCCACGGTGAGACCCAGCGGCGTGTTCAGCGCACCGCCCGAGGTGACCACGGACCCAGTCCCGGCGCTGGTCTGCCGGAACAGGGCGCCCGGGATCGCGGTGACCCGGTTACCCAGGCTGTCCGCGACGTACAGGGTGCCGTGGGAGTTCAGCCCCACGCCAGTGGGCCCGACGACCAGGGCGGCCGGGTCAGTACGCTCCCCGAACCCGGACCCGATCGCCGTCGTCCCGACGAGGTGCGGGGCCCGGTGGCGGTACAGGGCCAGGCCCAGCCGGAGCACGGTGCCCTTGTTCACCACTTTGCCGTTCGCCGCCACGGTTCCGTTGAGGACGTTGGTGACGAACAGCTCGGCGAAGTGGCGGTTGCTGATCGCGGTCATGTCCCACGGGCCGTTGATGCCGCTGCCGGACAGGGTTTCCCGGACGTGGCCCCACCGGTCGAGGACCAGCAGGCAGCCGGCCTTGGCCGTGGGGGACATCCCGTTCGTGGTGGGCAGGCTGCCGACCACGACCCAGCCGCCGTGCAGGATGGACAGCGCGGTGGTCAGGCCGATCCCGCCGGGGCAGGCACCGGGCAGGTGCTTGGCGCTGATCCGGGCGAACGTGGTCCTCGAACCGCCGGGCGACACCTGGACGATCGTGGTCCCCGTGCCCTGGAGATTTTTCTTGTTGTTGAAGTTGCTGATCAGGACGTCGCCGCGGTGCAGGCGGCCCTGGCTGCGGCCGACCAGCGCCATCCCGTACGGGTTGACGTCGCCGTTGCCCGGCACCGTCGACGCGACCGTGGAGATCTTGTGAAAGTGGCTGATGAAGGACGACCCGTGCGGACTGGCCGTAGCCCGCGCCTGCGCCCCCGCGGCAGGCGCCATGGCCAGGGCCGCTGCTGCGATGGTCGCCACGGATGCGGCTGACGCGAGGGCGACACGATGGATGACTGACATTCCCCGCTCCCCTTTCCCCTGGATGCCCGGGACCTTCGGTGGTGCCCGGGCACGGCGCAAGGGCAGGGAGAAAGCGCACATCATGTAGCTGCCGCCGCCAGCCGGCCGGCAGGTGCGTGGCGAGCACCATCCAAGTCAGCCGGCGGTGCGGGTGGGGCACCGCGCGGGCTGACTTTGTCTGGCGGGCACCTGGGCCGGCTGGCAGCTGCAGCTAACGCCCCGCTCTGCGCGCCGCACCCCTTGTCACGGGAAGGGCGCGTCCGGGGTTCAGGTTGCGGCCAAGATTGTTTCAGCTAATTTCCAGCAAGTAATCATCTGGGCAACTCGCCGCCCGGCCGGGGTAATGCTTACCGGCCCGGCCGGTTCCCCGGCTGGTTCAGCCGGGCCAGGTAGGCGTTGTAGGCCGCCAGGTGCTCGTCGTCGTCGATGGTGCCGCGTGCGCCCGCTACCGCCGGTTCGGGTGCGGCTCCGGCGTCGGACCCGGGGGTCGCGCCGGAGGAGACCGCGGTGGCCGGCGGGGCGTGGGCCGCGGCCGCCAGGTCCGGCGCGGACTCCGGGCCGCCGCGGGCCGGTGCGGACGGGGCGACCAGCGTGTCGAAACTCGCCGTGCGCACGGCTTCCAGCCAGCCGCGGCTGGCGGTGCCGACGCGGTCGGCGTGCGCCCACATCAGGAAGACCAGCATCATGAACCCGAGCATGATCGCGTCGCCGCCGATCCACATGACGGCGCCGCCCGCGTGCAGGTCGGCCAGGGGGCCGGGTGACCCGGCCGGGCGCGGGCCGCTCATCCCCTTCATGGGAGTGTTTTCTGTGCTGAGCACCAGCCCGGTGAACGTGTCCACCGGCATGGCCACGACCAGGATCACGAACCGGATCGGGTAGGACAGCCGCCACCGGATCGGCTCGCTGCCCAGAATCGGCAGGAAGAACAGGTACCCCACCACCAGGTAGAGCGCGTGCTCGGCATTGTGCAGCGCGGGGTTGGTCATGGCCACGCTCATGAAGCCGGTCAGGTGCGTGGCGGCGATCGTCGCGGCGTACAAGACCAGGACGAACGGCGGGCAGGTGAGGAAGGTGGCCACCCGGGACCGCACGACCTGCTTGGCCCAGGTGTGCAGCGGGTTGCGGCTGGCGTGCATCAGCAGCGTGACCGGCTGGCCCAGCACCAGCAGCGGCGGCGCGATCATGATCAGCATCAGGTGCTGGATCATGTGGTCCCAGAAAAGGACGTCGTCGTACGCGCCGATGCCGCTCTCGGTGGCCAGCACGACGACCACGAGGCCGCCCAGGAAAAGGGCAGTCCGCCACCACGGCCAGGGCCGGGCGGGATGGCGGCGGCCGACCCGCCACGCGCCCCACAGGTACAGGGCAGCGAAAACGGCGGCGATGGCCGTCACGACAGGCGCGAACTCCCAGCGTTCCAGGACCGCCTGCCAGCCAAACGGGGGCAGCATGGAACCTCCCTCTTGCTGGATCGAGCCTACTCACTACCGCGTGTAGGCGAAGCCCCCGCCCCTTGCGCTCGGCAGGCACGCCGATCAGGCTGGCTGCCCTGGATCGTTACGGCCCTCACCCCCGGGGCCGCGATGGGCCCGCAGGAGCACGCGACAGACAAGGGCAGACGACGTTGAGCACTGATCCAGGCACGATCCCCGTTCCCGGACCGGCGGGGCTGCATCTGCACCGCTGGAACGACCGGGTGGTGGTCGGTGTGGCTGTGGCTGCCTTCGCGTCGGGCTTCGGGCAGTTCGGCGTCGTGGCCGCGCTCGGCGACGTGGCACGGGGATTCGGCCAGGTGAGCCAGGGGGCGACCCTCTCCGACCAGGCCGGGCTGTCGGGTACCAGCCTGGGGATCGGACTGGCCATCATGCGCCTCGCATCGCTGGGCGCGCTTCCCATCACCGGCCTGGCCGACGACTTCGGCCGCCGGAAGATGCTGCTCATCACGGTCGGCGCCGGGCTCGCCATCACGGTGCTGGCGGCGGCCAGCCCCAGCTACTGGTGGTTCGTGGCCATCTTCGCCTGCGGGCGTCCCCTGCTCAGCGCCACGAACGGGCTGGCCCAGGTCACTGCGGCCGAGCAGACCGCGTCGGCTGACCGGGCCAAGGCATTGGCGCTCATCGCCGCGGGCTACGGCGCCGGCGCCGGGGTCATCGCCATCGTGCACAGCCTGGCGTCCCGCGCGATCGGGTTCCGCGGCGTGTTCATCCTGGCGCTCATCCCCTTGGCCCTGCTGCCGCTCATCGGGCGCTGGGTCCAGGAGCCGGACCGATTCACCGTCGCCGTAGCCGGAGTCAGGCATCCCATCCCGGTGCTGGATGCCGTGGCCCGGCCATTCCGGCGGCGCCTGCTGGTGATCGTGGTCCTGTCCTTTGCTATCTCAGTAATCACCGGGCCGGCCAACAGCTTCGTCTTCCTCTTCGCGCAGAACGTCCTCCACCAGCGGGGCATCGTGACCGCGGGCATGGTGGTCGGGGCCGGCGTGGCCGGGCTGGCCGGGCTCCTGGCCGGCCGGTGGCTGGCGGACCGGGTAGGCCGCCGCCTGACCGGCGCACTGGCCATGGTGACGGTGGCCCTGCTGGCCACCCTGACCTACGCAGGTTCCGCCCCGGCGCTGCTGGCCGGCTACATCCTGGGCGTGTTCGCGGCCTCGGTCTTCGCCCCGGCGGCCGGGGCGCTGGTCAACGAGTTGTTTCCCACCTCGGTCCGGGCCTCGGTGGTCGGCTGGTCCGTGGCCGCAGGCGTGCTCGGCGCCGTGACCGGCCTGGTCGTCTTCGGCGCAGTAGCTGGCGCCCAGCACCAGTTCGGGGTGGCAGGGGCCATCACCTTCCTGCCTCCACTGCTGGTCATGGCGCTGTTCTGGCTGCTCCCCGAGACCCGCGGGCGCGAGCCCGAGGATCTCTGGCCCGAGGCGTGACCCGTTCACGCAGAGCACGGCTTCCCCCCGGGTACGGCGCGATCGTTGCGTGGCCCCAAGAGTCACAGCGCTATCGTTGTCCGCGGAGGGTTCGCCTAGTGGCCGATGGCGGCGGTCTTGAAAACCGCTATGGGACGCGAGTCTCATCGTGGGTTCGAATCCCACACCCTCCGCTCAGCCAGCCAGAATGCGGCCTGACCAGCCGAAACGCCCCAACGGTCCCGCGCGCTCCGGTTCGGGCATGTGCAGCCGTAGGCCAGCGAAAGCCGTCGTGAGCCGCTGTTCGCGGGATATGCACGGGATGAACCCGTCACGTTTTCCCAGGTCAACCGAAAGAGTCGGAGCCGCGCGAGCGGCGAAGTCTCCCTCAGCGCGGGCGTCCTAGCCCAGGCTGCCGCTGATGCGCTCATTGGCAATCTCCTCATCACCGTCGATGCAGTTGGCGTATACGCGGAGCAGGACATCCACCGAATGACCCGCGCGCCGGGCCACCGTGGGAGCGGGCACGCCAGCGTTGAGCCATAGCGAGACCGCCACGTGCCGCAGGTCGTCGGGACGCCCCGCGAGCGGAGATTCGACCTGGGCAGGAGTGAGGGCAATGTGCCGGGCAGCCCGCCATACCTGGCCGTACGTCGATGAGTTAACGACCCCGCCGTTCGACTGCCGGAAAAGCCGTCCATCCGGTGCGACCCCGAACTCCGCGACATGCCAGCGGAGCAGCCTGACCAGCTCGGGCGGGATCGGGACCGGGCGGACTTCGTCATCTGGGCGGTGCTTGAGGCCCTTGAGGTCATGCAGTTCGCCGCTGTCGGTGTAGCGCTTGCCCACCTCGGGTGTTGTTTCCGACAGATACACGCGCCCCCAGCCGGCATCCGGAAGCTCACAATCGGACTTGTGCAGGTTGACCGCTTCGGCTGGGCGCAGCGCCCCGTAGTACATGCAGGCGAACATGGCCACGAGGCGGCGGCCCCGGTCAAAGCGGCTAGCTGCTTGTGGGCCCGGCCTTGCGCACCGGGCTCGTCGTCGCCGTACCAGTACACGAGCCCGGTGCCGCTGTCGGCGACGCGGGCGGCAAGCTCGAGCGCGGAGTACCTTCTGGCGCCTACGAGGAAGGCCGGGGCAGGGCAGTTGATCGGGAACGTTCTGCCGCCCGATCTCCTAAGCTGCTAGGTGTCCGCAGGAACAGCCATTCAGACAGCCAGGAAGCATAAGGGTCATGGCTAACAAGCACTTCGGGAATATAGGCGACGTCTGGAAGCATGTTGTGCTGGCCGAGGTGCTGGAGAGAGAACCTCCAGCCTGGTATGCGGAGACTCACGCGGGCTCAGGCGCTTATGCGGTTGTCCGCAGCGGAGGGCGAACGTATGGCTTCCTGCGTTTCCTGGAGGTCGCTCCGCGGTTCCCCGTTCTGGCCCGGTCGCGATATCGCGCAATCGCCGCTTCCTACGCCGAGAGCGACCGCAACCTGTATCCCGGCTCGGCGCTGCTGGCGATGACCATGCTCGGCGATGCCAGCTCGTACCTGCTGTGTGACCTGGACCCCGGGAGTGTCGCTGACCTTCGCGGCTGGTCACGGGAACTTGGCCTGCATCACTGCGAGGTGGCCAAAGCTGACGGCATGTCGGCCGTGGCAGCACGGCTATACGGCGAAACTAGTAGGCCCGGGCTGGTGCACATCGACCCGTTCGACCGGCATGCCCGGGCGCCGGGCGGGTACTCCGCGCTCGAGCTTGCCGCCCGCGTCGCCGACAGCGGCACCGGGCTCGTGTACTGGTACGGCGACGACGAGCCCGGTGCGCAAGGCCGGGCCCACAAGCAG
>JAOPYP010000442.1 GCA_025964635.1 Actinomycetes bacterium
CTGCTTGGGCTGGCGCGGGGGGCGCGGCCGGGACAGCCGGCGTGCAGGTGGCTTTTCAGCCATTGGCGGCCCGGTGGCCATTCTGGCGCGGGCAGATGTGCCCCTCGGTGTCGAGCGGCAGGCCGCATAGCGGGCAGGGAGGCCGGCCCTGGCCCAGGATGCGTAGCGCACGCTGGGAAAACGCCCGCGCCGAGGCGGCGGTGAGGCGGACCCGGAGAACCCCCGGGCCGGTCTCGGGGATGTCCTCAGCCAGCGGCTCGACCGGGGTCTCGGACTCCTCCTGAGCCTCGATGACCACCCGTTCGTCCTCGCCGTCCCAGGCCAGGGCGATCGCGCCGACCCGGAAGTCCTCCATCAGCGGCAGGTCGAGTGGCTCGTCGTCGGTGAGGTCCGAGGGGGTGGCAGCGGGAACGGAGGTAAGGCCGCCGGTCCGTCGCAGCACCTCGTCGAGCAGCTCCTCGAGCCGCTCGGCGAGCAGGCTCACCTGGAATTTCTCCAGGGCCACGCTCGTCACCCGCCCGCTGGCGCTGGCCTGGAGGTAGAAGGTGCGCTCCCCGGGCTGGCCGACGGTGCCGGCCACGAATCGGTCGGGCGGGTCATAGGAGTAGACGGCCATGATCCTTATCCTCCCGCTCCCCCGCCGATGGCCGCGTCGCCCTCCCCGAACGGGGGCCGGGACGCCGCCTCAGCGGCCGCCTGCTGCGGCGCTGCGCCGTTTGCCGCCGCCTTCCCCGCGGCCGCCCCCGCGTCGTGGGGCCTGGCCAGCCCGGCGGCGGTGCGGCCAGTGTCATTCATTCGTACCAGGAAAGGCCGAAGCGGGGTGTACCGGATGACACTCAGCGAGCAGGGATCGACCTGGATCCGCTGGCTCAGGTCCAGGTGCAGGCCGAGGCTGTCCGCGATGACCGACTTGATGACATCCCCATGCGAGCAGATCAGGTAGACGGCGTCCTTCCCGAGCCTGGTGTTCCACTCCCGGACCGCGTTCACCGCGCGGTGCTGCACCTCGGGCATGGACTCCGCGTCCTTCCCGGGGAAGCGCACCGCGCTGGGATGGGCCTGCACCACCCGCCACAGCGGTTCCTTGGCCAGTTTCTTGAGCGGCTGCCCGGTCCAGTCACCGTATTTGACCTCGGCGAACTGCTCGTCCTCCTGGATCGCGGGCGCCGAGCCGTCCCGCGCTGCCGCGATCGCCTCCGCGGTCTCCCGGCATCGGTCCAGCGGGCTGGTGATGATCGCGTCCAGGGGCACATCAGCCAGCCGGGCCGCCAGCGCCCCGGCCTGGGCCCGGCCGCGGTCGTCCAGCGGGATGCCCGGCGTCCGGCCGGTGAGAACAGTTCCGGTCCCCGCCGTCAGCCCATGCCGCACCAGCAAAACCAATGTCACGCCATGACTCTAAAGGGTCGGTGGCGCTGGTGGACAAACGTGCCGCCCGGGGGTCGCGGGCCGCTACCAGTTGATCACCGGCTGGTCCCGCCGGCCGCCCGGGGCAGCCCGCGCCCGCCGCCGGGCCGCCCGAGCACGTAGGTGACCGCGCCGAAGCTGACCAGATCTCCGTCCCGCACCGGCACCCACGCCCGGACCCGCCAGCCGTTCAGCCGGGTACCGTTCGTGGAGCCGAGGTCATCCAGCATCCATCCGCTGGCCTCACGCCTGAGCCCGGCGTGCCAGCGCGAGATGGTCG
Source organism: Actinomycetes bacterium (assembly GCA_025964635.1). Lineage (GTDB taxonomy): Bacteria > Actinomycetota > Actinomycetes > Streptosporangiales > Streptosporangiaceae > RYN-230. Next base: position 1,685 of record JAOPYP010000442.1, read on the forward strand.
GGTCGGGCAGCACCATGTCGCAGGCCGCGTCCCGGCCGATGGTGAAACGGCCCTGGCCGCCGGACGGGAAAGGGAGCACGCGGGCGGGCGCTGGCCGCGAACCGCCCGCCATCAGGCCGGTGAGCGTGTCCCGGCCACGCTGCCAGCAGGCCTGCACGGCGTCGCTGAGCCGGCGCCGGGGCGGCAGATCGGCCAGCACGTCCTCAAGATCATGCTGGTAGCGGGCCTGCAGTGCTGCTCCCAGCCGGTGATCCAGCGTGTCGTGGGTGAGCCGCCCCTCCGCGTAGCGCTCACGGAGCTGGCTGATCACCGCCTCGCGGTCAGCGTCCGAGGCGCGGACGGGATCAGCCGGCCGCCATCGGCGGCGGGGCGGATCAGGACGGTCCGCAGGCGCGGTGCCGCCCGGGTTCCCTTCCATGGTCCCGAGTATCAGCGAGGCCAGCCGCGCGCACAAGCCATAAGACCCAGGCCGCCAGACCCAGGCCGCAGGTATCGGGAAACGGGTCCCGTTCGCTGCCGGGCAGTGTCGGCACCCGCGGCTAGGCTGGCTCCCGATGTCCGTGGCAACAGAGGTGGGCGGCACGCCGGTGCCTGACGATCCTCCCGACGTGTTCGGCGAGTTCTGCTCCGCTGGCCTGTGGCCAGGTCTGGGGCCGAAACTGGCCGCCCGGCTGGCGGGCGCGGGCATCACCGGGCCGGAGCTGGTCAGCGCGGACCGCCTGGGGCTCATCGAGGGCCTGAGCGGTGAGCGCGCCGAGTGGCTCGCGGCCGCGTTCCGGGACGCCCAGCCCTGCTATGAGACGGCACAGGTGCTCGCGGCCTGCCAGGTACCGGCCCGGTTCGCCGGGCCCGCCGTGGCCATGCTGGGCCGGACCGCCCCGGACCAGCTGCGCCAGGACCCGTGGCAGCTGCTGCTGCTGCCCCAGATCCGGCCGGACCAGGCGGACTGGTTCGCCCGGAAGCTGCTGCGTGAGCAGGCCAGCCCGCAGGATCCCCGGCGCGGGCGGGCGCTGGTCAGCTACCTGCTGGCCCGGGCGGCGCGGGACGGGCACACGGCGGTGCCCGCCGGGGTGATCGCCACCGCCCTGGCCAGGTTCCGCGTCGAGGATCCGGCGGCCGCCATCGCCGCCGCGGTGGACGAGGGCGCCGTGCTGCCGTTCGAGGCGGATTCCGCCGAGGAGGCGGATCCGGGCGAGGGCGAGCTCCCGGACGAGGACGGGCTGGGCGACGGCGAGGACGGGGAGCAGGCCACGGCCGGCATCCTGCTGGCGCTGGCCCGCTACGCCATGGCTGAGGAGACGCTCGCGGAGGGGTTGCAGCGGCTGGCCGCCCTGGCCGAGCCGCTCGGCGCCGCCGACCCCGAGGCAGCGGGCGACGCTGCCCCGGCGGCCGACCCCGGCCCGGCCGCGGACCTGGACCCGGCCCAGCAGGCGGCCGTGCGGGCGGTCGCCGAGCACGGGGTATCCGTCCTCACGGGCGGCCCGGGCACCGGCAAGAGCCGTACGGTCGCGGCGGTGGTGGCCATGGCCGCCGGCCGTGGGCTGACCGTGGCCCTGGCCGCCCCGACGGGACGGGCCGCGAAGCGGCTGGAGGAACTCACCGGCGCCCCGGCCACGACCGTGCACCGGCTGCTCGGGGCGCAGGGCGGCGGGGCCCGGGCCGGCGACGCGGCGGGCCCCGGCGGCCCACCGCCGGCGGCCGGGCCGGCCTGGGTCTTCAGCCGGAACGAGGAATGGCCGCTGGACGCGGACCTGGTCGTGGTGGACGAGGCGTCCATGCTCGACGCCGAGCTGGCGACCGCGCTGGTCGAGGCCTGCCCGGACGGCGCCAGGCTGCTGCTCGTCGGTGACCCGGCGCAGCTGCCCTCAATCGGGCCGGGCCGGGTGCTCGGGGACATCATCGACTCCGGTGCCGTGCCGGTCAGCGAGCTGACCCGGCTCTACCGCCAGCGCGACGGCGGGGTCATCGCCCGGCTGGCCACCGCGGTGCGGGGCGGCACGCTGCCCCCGGTGGACTCGCCGGACCGGGAGGTGGTGGTCCTGGCCGCGCGCAGCAGCGGCGAGGCCGCGCACCGGGTGATGCAGCTCGTGACCGACTCGATCCCGCGGGCCCTGGGCATCCCGGCCGCGGACATCCAGGTGATCACTCCCGTGCACAAGGGGCCCGCCGGGACCATCACGCTGAACCAGGCCCTCAAGGAGCGGCTCAATCCCGGGCCGGGGGCGCACGGCGGATTCGATCCGGGTGACCGCGTGGTCTCGGTGGCCAACCACGCCGAAGCGGGGTTCAGCAACGGCGAGGTCGGCACGGTGGTGGGACGCGGCGACGGCGGCCTGCAGGTGGCCTTCCCCGCCGCCCCCGTGTGCGTGCCGGACAGGTTCCTCAGCGACCTGCGGCACGGCTGGGCGCTGACCGTGCACCGGGCCCAGGGTTCCGAATGGCCCGCGGTGGTCGCGGTGTTCCCCGCCGAGGCGGCGGGGATGCTGTCCCGGCCGCTGGTCTACACTGCGCTGACCCGGGCGCAGCGTCACCTGTCCGTGGTGCACGGGGCGGGACCCGCGCTGTCCCAGGCGGTGTCCACGGTCGGCGAGCCGCCCCGGGTGACGCGGCTGGGCGGGCTCCTCGCCGGGATGTAGACCCGGGCCCGGGCGGCTACCCGGATAGAGCCGTTATCGGAAAATCACCGTGCGGCGGCCGTGCAGGAGGATCCGGTGCTCGGCGTGCCAGCGCACCGCCCGGGCCAGCGCGACCCGCTCCGCGTCCCGCCCGGTGGCGGCCAGCTGCGGCGGGGAGGCGTTGTGCTCCACCCGGGCCACCTCCTGCTCGATGATCGGGCCCTCGTCCAGTTCGGGGGTGACGTAGTGCGCGGTCGCCCCGATCACCTTCACCCCGTACTCGTAGGCCTGCTGGTACGGCCGGGCGCCGCGGAAGCTGGGCAGGAACGAGTGGTGGATGTTGATGATCCGGCCCGCCAGCTTCGCGCAGACCTCCGGGGACAGGATCCGCATGTAGCGGGCCAGCACCACGAAGTCGATGCGGTGCGCGGCGACCAGGTCGAGCAGCCGCCCCTCAGCCTCGGCCCGGTCCGCCGGGTCCGGGCCGACCGGCACGTGCTCGAACGGCACCCCGTGCCCGGCCGCGAGCCGGGCCAGGTCGGGGTGGTTCCCGACGACCAGCGGCACGTCGATCGCCAGCGACTCCGCCTCCCTGCGGTACAGCAGGTCGTTGAGGCAGTGGCCCTCCCTGGACACCATGATCAGGACGCGCGGCCGGATGGCCAGGTCATGCAGATCCCAGTCCATGCCGAACTCGCCCGCGATGGGCCCGAACCCGGCCCGCAGGGCCGGGAGGTCCGCCGGGGCGGCGCCGAGCGTCTCGACGTGGACCCGCATGAAGAAGCGGTTCATGGTCAGGTCCGCGAACTGCTGGCTGTCCAGGATGTTGCTGCCCGAGCCGTGCAGATACGCGGCCACCGCGTGCACGATGCCGGGCCGGTCCGGGCAGGACAGGGTGAGCACCAGCTGCCTGGGGCCCGCAGGCCGGCCGCCGCGCTCAGCCGCCGACCGCATGGACGCCGCCGTCGGAGTGCACGATCTCGCCGGTCGTCGCGGGGAACCAGTCGGACAGCAGCGCGACGCAGGCCCGCGCCGCAGGCTCCGGGTCGGTGATGTCCCAGCCGAGCGGGGCCCGTCCGTCCCACATGTCCTCGAAGGCGCTGAAGCCAGGGATGCTCTTGGCCGCCATGGTCCGCAGCGGGCCCGCGGCGACCAGGTTCACCCGGATCCCGCGCGGGCCCAGGTAGCGGGCGAGGTACCGGGAACACGACTCCAGCCCGGCCTTGGCCACGCCCATCCAGTCGTAGGCGGGCCAGGCCCGTGACGCGTCGAAGTCCAGGCCGACGATGGATCCCCCGGCACCCATCAGCGGCAGGGCGGCCATGGCCAGCGACTTGAAGGAGTACGTGGACACGTGCACCGCCGCGGCCACGTCGGGCCACTCGGTCTGCAGGAAGTTGCCGCCGAGCGCGGCCTGCGGGGCATTGCCGATGCTGTGCACCACGCCGTCCAGGCCGTCGAGGTGCCCGGAGACCCGCTCCGCCAGCGACTCCAGATGAGCCTGGTCCGTCACGTCGAGCTCGATGACGGGGGGCGGGTCGGGCAGCCGCTTGGCGATGCGCTCGACCAGGGTGAGCCGGCCGTACCCGGTCAGCAGCACCCGGGCGCCTTCCTGCTGCGCGATCCGCGCCACATGAAAGGCGATCGAGGAGTCGGTCAGCACGCCCGTCACCAGGATCCGCTTGCCGTCCAGGATTCCCATCGCTGTCCTTCCCTAGTGGCCCATGCCAAGTCCGCCGTCGACCGGGATGACCGCCCCGGTGATGTAGGCCGCATCCGGCCCGGCCAGGAAGGCTACCGTCGCGGCGACCTCATCCGCGGTGGCGAGGCGGCCGAGCGGCACCTGGCCGAGGATGGCGGTCTTCCGGTCGTCGGGAAGCGCCGCCGTCATGTCAGTGTCCACGAAACCCGGGGCCACCACATTGGCGGTGATGTTCCGGCTGCCCAGTTCCCGGGCCAGCGAGCGGGCCAGGCCGACCAGCCCGGCCTTGGAGGCCGCGTAGTTCGCCTGGCCACCCGAGCCGAGCAGGCCGACGACCGAGGAGATGAACACCATCCGGCCGCGGCGCATCTTCATCATCCCGCGCACCGCCCGCCTGGCCACCCGGTACGCGCCGGCCAGGTTGGTGTCGATCACGTCGGTGAAGTCGTCCTCTTTCATGAGCGCCAGCAGCTGATCGTGGGTGATGCCGGCGTTGGAGACCAGCACCTCCACCGGCCCCTGCCCGGCCTCGACCTTGGCGAAGGCCTCGTCCACCGCGGCGGCGTCCCGGACGTCGCAGGCCACGGTGGCCAGGCCGGCCACCGGGTCACCCGACCGCGATGTCACGGTGACCTGATCGCCGCCGGCCGCCAGGCGGCGGGCGATGGCCAGCCCGATGCCCCGGTTCCCGCCGGTGACGAGGACGGATCGGCTCATCGGCGCGCCTTCTTCCATGATCATCAAATCCGCTCCCGCGGCCCCGGTGAGCGTACCCGGCTCCCGCCTGTGGGCGTGGGATAGGTTGCCACTGGAGGAGCACAGTACACATCCCGGCCCACCCGCCATCACGGACCCAGGCCCGGGATCACCCATCGGACCGGCACAGGACAGGGCACAGGACCAGGCATGGAGCCAAGCACTGGAGCGGGCACGCGAACCGCCGGCGGTGAACCGGGGACCGGGCACCCGATCGATCCGGAGTTCGCCGGCCTGCCGCTGGGTGAGTTCGCCGGCGCCGCGCTGCAGCGCGCCCGGGAGCTCGGCGCGGAGCACGCCGATTTCCGCGCCGAGCGCATCAGGGGCCAGGAGATCGGGCTGTCCGACGGCCACCTCGAGACGCTGATGGATGCGGACGAGCTGGGCCTGGCCGTCCGGGTAGTGCTGAACGGGACCTGGGGGTTTGCCGCCGCGGTGGACCTGACCCCCCAGGCCGCGGCGCGGGCGGCCGAGGAAGCGATCGACGTGGCCAGGGTCGCCGCCGCGATGAACACCGAGCGCATCGAGCTGGCCCCCGAGCCGGGGTACGGCGACGTGAGCTGGGTCTCTGCCTACGAGCAGGATCCGTTCACTGTCAGCGTCGGGGACAAGCTGGCCCGGCTGTCCGACTGGAGCGCGCGGCTGCTGGCCAGCCCGGTGATCGACCATGTCGACGCCTCGCTCGTCCAGGTCCGGGAGTGCAAGTTCTACTCCGACGGCGCGACCACCGCCCTCCAGCAGCGGGTGCGGCTGCACCCGGTGCTCACCGCGGTCGCGGTGGAACCCAGCGGCCGGTTCGAGACCATGCGCACGCTGGCCCCGCCAGCCGGCCGGGGTTATGAGTACCTGACCGGCACCGGCTGGGATTTCGATGCCGAGCTGGCCCGGCTGCCGGAGCTGCTGGCCGAGAAGCTGGCCGCCCCGGCGGTCCAGGCGGGCCGGTACGACCTGGTGATCCACCCCTCCAACCTGTGGCTGGTGATCCACGAGTCGATCGGCCACGCCACCGAGCTCGACCGGGTCCTGGGCTACGAGGCGGCTTACGCCGGGACGTCGTTCGCGACCCTCGACAAGCTGGGCAGCCTGCAGTACGGGTCGCCCGTCATGCGGGTCACCGGCGACCGGACCGTGCCGAACGGCCTGTCCACGGTGGGCTACGACGACGAGGGCGTCGCGGCCCAGTCCTGGGACCTGATCTCCGGCGGCGTGCTGTGCGGCTACCAGCTCGACCGGCGCATCGCCCAGCTGACCGGGTTCGGCCGGTCGAACGGCTGCGCGTTCGCTGACTCCCCCGGCCACATGCCAATCCAGCGGATGGCCAACGTCTCGCTCCAGCCGGCCGAGGATGGCCCGGGCACCGACGAGCTCATCGCCGGGGTGACCAGCGGGATCTACATCGAGGGCGACAAGAGCTGGTCCATCGACATGCAGAGGTACAACTTCCAGTTCACCGGGCAGCGGTTCTACAAGATCACCAATGGCCGGCTGGACGGCCAGCTGCGCGACGTGGCCTACCAGGCCACCACGACCGACTTCTGGAACTCCATGGAAGCCGTGGGCGGCCCGCAGACGTACGTGCTCGGCGGCGCGTTCAACTGCGGGAAGGGCCAGCCGGGGCAGGTCGCCCCGGTCAGCCACGGCTGCCCCACGGCGCTCATGCGCGGGGTCCGGGTGCTCAACACCGCGGAGGAGGGGGCATGAGCCCGCACGACGCCAGCTCCGGGAGCATCGGCTCAGCAACCAGCAGATCAGGAACCACCGTGGCGCAGAGCACCAGGCCCCAGGACATGGTCGAGCGCGCACTGGCCGCGGCCCGGTCCGGCGACTGCATCGTGATCGCCGACGAGAGCTCCAGCGCGAACCTGCGCTGGGCGGGCAACACGCTGACCACCAACGGGGTCTCGCGGTCGCGCCAGCTGACCGTGATCGCGATCAGCCGCCGCCCGGCGGGCACCTCGGTGGGCGTGGTGTCGAGGGCGGGGGTCCGTGACGACCAGGTGGAGGACGTGGTCCGGGCGGCCGAGCAGGCCGCCGCCGACGGCTCCCCGGCGGAAGACGCCGAGCCGTTGCTGGGACCGGATGACGATGCGGTCCGGAAGATCCCGGGCGCGGCGCGCTGGGACGATCCGGTGGCGAGCACCGAGATCGGGGTATTCAGCGGATTCGCCGCGGCCCTGGGCGGCGCGTTCGAGGCCGCGCAGGGCAGCGCGCGCAAGCTCTACGGGTACGCCGAGCACTCGCTGAACGGCACGTTCCTCGGCACGTCGACCGGGTTGCGGCTGCGCCACGATCAGCCGTCCGGCAAGGTCGAGCTCAACGCGAAGTCCGCGGACCTGGCCCGGTCGGCCTGGGCCGGCTGCGCCACCCGGGACTTCACCGATGTGGACGTCGCCTCGCTGGACGCCGGGCTGGAGCAGCGGCTGGACTGGGCCCGGCGCAAGATCGACGTGCCGCCGGGACGGTACGAGACCCTGCTTCCCCCGGGTGCCGTGGCCGACCTGCTGGTCTACATGTACTGGTCGGCCGGGGCCAAGGACGCACTGGACGGGCGCAGCGTGTTCAGCAAGCCCGGGGGCGGTACCCGGGTCGGTGAGCGGCTGTCCGGCCTCCCGCTGGCCCTCTACAGCGACCCGGCCATACCGGGGCTGGCCTGCTCCCCGTTCGTCATCGCGCACGCCTCGCGCCGCGACGCCTCGGTGTTCGACAACGGGCTGGGGCTGCAGCGGACGGACTGGATTCACGACGGCGAGCTGGCCGCGCTCATCCAGACCCGGCACACCGCCGAGCTCTCCGGGCTGCCCGTCACGCCCGGCATCGACAACCTGGCCCTGAACGGCCCCCCCGGCTCCGCGGCGTCCCTGGACGAGATGGTGGCCCGCACTGAGCGCGGTCTCCTGCTCACCACCCTCTGGTACATCCGCGAAGTGGACCCCCAGACCCTGCTGCTGACCGGGCTCACCCGGGACGGCATCTACCTGGTAGAGAACGGCGAGGTCAGCGGGGCAGTGAACAACTTCCGCTTCAACGAGAGCCCGGTCGGCATGCTCGCACGGCTCGCCGAGGTCGGCGCGACCGTGCCCGCGCTGCCCCGCGAGTGGGGCGACTACTTCACCCGGTGCGCGATGCCCCCGGTCCGGGTGGAGGGCTTCAACATGTCCTCGGTCAGTCAGGCCAGTTAGCTTTCCGCGCCGTCCTGGCGAAGCGGACGGCGCGGAAAGCTAGGTAGGGCTCAATGACCCCCGCGCCAGCGCGCCGTAGCGCGCGCCGAATTGCGCGCGTGCCGAATTAACTGTCCTCGAGGCGGAAACCCACCTTCAGGCCGACCTGGAAATGGGCCACCTCACCGTCGGTGATCTGCCCGCGCACCTGGGTGACCTCGAACCAGTCCAGGTGCCGCAGGGTCTGCGCGGCCCGGTGCACCGCGTTGCGGATGGCAGGCTCGATGCCGTCCGGCGACGTGCCGACGATCTCGCTGACGCGGTAGGTACGTTCGGTCATGGCCCCTCCACAGGGAAGTGGTCCCGCTCGCGGGACTGGCGTCCCACCCGGCGTTCCGGCAGGGTGTTCGGGTGATGGCTGACGTTTCCGAGCTCGAGCGGCAGGCCCGAGAGCTCCTCCGCCCTGAGGTCTATGAGTACTACGCCGGCGGGTCCGGTGGCGAGGTGACCCTCCGCGCGAACCCGGAAGCCTGGCACCAGATCCGGTTCCTGCCCCGGGTGCTGCGCGATGTCTCGGCCGTCCGGACCAGCGTGCGGCTGGCCCCCCCGCTGAACCTGGAGCTGCGCACCCCGGTCGCGGTGGCACCCACCGCCTACCACCGGCTCGCCCATCCCGACGGGGAAGCCGCGACCGCGGCGGGCGCTGCCCGGGCCGGGGCCCTGTTCGTGCTGTCCTCCCGCAGCTCGCGGCGGCTCGAAGACGTCGCCGCGGTGGTCGCGGACGCCGCCGGGAGCTGGTGGTTTCAGGTGTACATGATGCAGGAGCGGGAACTCACCGCCGGGCTGGTCCGGCGGGCCGCGGCCGCGGGCGCGCAGGCCCTGGTCCTCACCGCCGACACCCCGGTGGTCGGCCGCCAGGCCCTGGTGCCGGGTGGCGGCGTGATCAGCGACCGGGACTACGAGGACAACCTCGGGCCCCTGGACGACCTGTCCCGGGCCCGCATCGTCCCGGCCAGCCTGGCCGACATCGGCTGGCTGGGCGAGATCAGCGGCGGCCTGCCCGTGGTGGTCAAGGGGGTGCTGCGCGCCGACGACGCGGCCGCCTGCCTGGCCGCGGGGGCCGCCGCCGTCATCGTGTCCAACCACGGCGGCCGGCAGCTCGACCAGGCCCTGCCTACGGCGCTGGCGTTCCCGGCCGTGCAGGCCGCTGCGGCGGGGCGGCCGGTGCTCGTGGACGGCGGCGTGCGCAGCCCCGAGAACGTGCTCGCCGGGCTGGCGCTGGGCGCGCCCCTGGTCTTCGTGGGCCGTCCCGTACTGTGGGCGCTGGCCTGCGGCGGGGCGAATGGCGTGCGGGCGTTGCTGGAGGGCCTGACCGAGGGTCTGGCCCACGTGATGGCGCTGGCCGGCGCCCCCTCGGTGGCCGCGCTGCCCGGCCTCGGGACCGTGGCCGGCCCCGGTACCGCCCCGGCGGGCTGACCCGATCACCGTACCGCAAACCCGCATTGGCCTGCCGCCCCGCGCGGACGTACCTTGGAGGCGTGAAAACCACCAGCGGGGGGCGCCGAAACCGGGCGTACCTCGTCACTGAGGCACAGCCGCCTCTGTCCGCGGACATTGCCTCGCGGACGCGCCGCTACCTGATCATGATGGGAATCCGGATCGCTTGTTTTGCGGCCACGATTGCCCTGTTCGTCGGGGGCGCAGGCTGGTGGGCGGCGATTCCGGCGGTAGGTGCTATCACCATCCCTTATTTCGCGGTAGTGATCGCCAACGGAGGCCGTGAGCCCGCTAGCACGACTGGTTTTCGGGCCTACGAGCCACGGTTGCCGGAGCGCTACGGCCCCCCGGACGCAGCGGGGTGGCCTGCTGGGAGGCCTGTCCCGGAGGGGCCGTCATCCCGGCCGCAGCCGCAGCCGCCCCGCCCGTTTAGCCAGGAAACAGAGGCTGAAAAGCAGCCGGGAAACGGCTGAACGGCGGCGCAACGCACGTGTGGGTGACCAGATCTGCTTGTAATCCGGTCTTGACGCACAAGGGGGGGTTTCGGTGTAACATGCATAGCGGTGCTCTGGTCCCCCGTCGGAGCACCTGCCGGCGTTCCGGGCCCCCGTCGGAACGCCGATGAATGCGACGCCGGGTGGTTTGCCCCCGTAGCCACCCGGCGTCGCTCCATACTTGGAGGCCCTTCGGGCCTCCTGCGGCAACGGCCTGCAGTATTTATCCGGATGGGCAACCCCCCGGACCCCCGGATGGCGCGCTTCGCGCGCAAACCCTGTGCACCGTCGCTCTGCGCGCAAACGCTTGCAGGCGCGAGCGCACAGCGCTTGCGGGGGGGCGCCCGCAAACCTTTGCACCTTCTCCGCGGGCGGGGACTCCGCCGTCGAGTCGACTTCACGACTTAGAGACCTGGTGACACGCCGGCCCGGGCTTTCAGGGCCCGGTACATGATCCGGAAAAATGGCCGCCGCCCGGGCAGCGGCCCAGGCGGCGTGGTGTTCTCAGTGCGACTACTCGGTCTTGCTGAACTCAACGATGGCGATGGTCAGCATGGCCAGGCCCATGACCGCAACGATCGTGAGCGACAGCCATATCGGCACCACCCAGCCGACCCAGGTGATCCCGGGCGACAGGTGCGCCAGCGCCGCCGGGCTGAGGCTCAGGTGCGAGAACACCGCGTGGCGCATCGGGCCGACCACGTAGGTCAGCGGGTCGATCCGGGTCAGCACGCTCAGCCAGCCGGGCAGCCCGGACAGCGGGTACAGGGCGCCGGACAGGAAGAACAGGGGCATGACCAGCATCTGGGTCAGCGCCATGAACGCCTGGAACTGGGTGATCCGCGCCGCCATCATCACCCCGAACGCGGTGATCGTGAACGACAGCAGCAGCAGCTCGCCGATCAGGATGAGGAACAGTTCCGCGTTGTACGGCACCCCGGCCAGCCCGGCCAGGGCCAGCATGATGACGCCCTGGACCGTGGCGATCGTCGCGCCGCCCAGGGTCTTGCCGATCACGATCGCCGACCGGCTGACCGGCGCGACCAGCATCTCCCGCAGGAAGCCGAACTCCCGGTCCCAGACGATCGACGCGGCCGAGAACACGGCGGTGAACAGAACCGACATGGCCAGCACGCCCGGGAAGATGAACGTGCGGAAGTTCACCCCGGGCGGCATGCTCCCGCCCGCCAGCGACGACAGGCCGGTGCCCAGCACCAGCAGGAACAGCAGCGGCTGGACCAGCGACGTCACCGCGCGCAGCCGGTCCCGCCGGAACCTGATCATCTCGCGGCGCCAGACGATGCTCACGGCCCGCAGGTCCGAGCGCACGCTGCGCTCCGGCACGGCCACCCTGATCTGGCTGGCCAGGCCCCCGTCCTGGGCCGTGATCGCGCCCGGCTGGGCGGTCTGGGTTGCCATGCTCATCGCCTTCCTCGGAAGCGGGCCGCCATCTGCCGCATGTGGTCAGTACCGGACGCCTCGGCGTCCCGGATGGTGGTCCCGGTGTACGACATGAACACGTCGTCCAGCGACGGCCGGGACACGCTGACCGAGCGGATCGGGACGGTCAGCCGAGCGAACAGCTGCGGCACGAACTCCTCGCCCGACTCCACCGAGAACGTGACCGCGCCCTCGTGCATGGCCGCCTCGATGCCGAACACGCTGGCCAGTTCCCTGATCGCGGCGGCGTCGTCGGCGGTCTGGATCTGCACCCGGTCCTTGCCCACGCTGGCCTTGAGCGCCTCCGGCGTGTCGATCGCCACGATCTTGCCGTGGTCGATGATGGCGATCCGGTCGCAGTGCTCGGCCTCGTCCATGTAGTGCGTGGTCAGGAAGATCGTGATGTCTTCCCGGGTCTTCAGGTCGTTGATGTACTCCCAGATCGACGAGCGGGTCTGCGGATCGAGGCCCACGGTCGGCTCGTCCAGGAACAGCACGTGCGGCGCGTGCAGCAGGCCGCGGGCGATCTCCAGCCGCCGCTGCATGCCGCCGGAGTACGTGCTGACCAGGCTGTCCCGGCGATCCCACAGCCCGACCATGTCGAGCACCTGCTTCATCCGCGGCTCCACCGCCGCGGACGGGACCGCGTACAGCTCCGCGTGGAACCGGAGGTTCTGCGTGCCGCTCAGGTAGTTGTCCAGCGTGGTGTCCTGGAATACCAGCCCGATGTTGCGGCGCACCGCGTCCCGCTCGCGGACCACGTCGTGGCCGGCCACGCTGGCCCGGCCGGCGGTCGGCCGGGCCAGCGTGCAGAGGATCTTGATGGTGGTGGACTTCCCGGCCCCGTTGGGCCCCAGGAAGCCGAACGTCTCCCCCGCGGCGACCTCGAAGTCGATGCCGCGCACCGCCTCGATGTCCCCGTAGCTCTTGGTCAGCCCGGAGACCTCCACCGCGGGGGGCCGGGTCTCTAGCTGCACACCTGCCCCGGCCTGTGCTGGAGCCGGGGCGTCGGCCCCGTCCGTGCCGGGGCCTGCCTGTGTTGCCACGCTCGCCTCCTGCTGGTCCATGCAGAGCCTAGCCGCGATGGTCTGGCGACTCACCGCGGCCAGGCCCTGGATTGCCTACTCGGCGGGCTGGCCGCCGGCCGGGGCCTGCTCGTCGCCGGCCTGCTCGCTCTCGTCAGAGGCCAGGATCTGGTACAGCTTCCGGCGCGCGTCGGTGAGGATCTGCTGAGCCTGGGCGACCTGGGCGGTGGAGCCCACCCGGACCACCTGTGTCGCCGCCATCGCGACGGTGCCGAACAGCCGGCGCATCTCGATCGCGTCACCGCCGACCGACTTGGCCACCACGTCCCAGGGCGCCTGGAGCTCGTCCGGGTGCGCCGCCACGTAGCTGCGGCCCTCCTCGGTGAGCTCGAACGCCCGGCGGCCGCCTTCGCCCGTCGTGGCCACGATCAGGCCCTCATCCTCCAGCTGCTGAAGCGCTGGGTACACGGAGCCGGGGCTGGGCTTCCACAGGTCCCCGCTGCGCTCGCTGATCTCCTGGATGATCTGGTAACCGTTGCGTGGCCCGTCCGCCAGCAGCGCGAGCGCGGCCGCCCGCACATCGCCCCGCCTGACCCGCGGGCCGCGCATCCTCGGGCCGCCGAACCATGGCCCGAAGTCCGGCGGGCCGGGCATCGACTCGCTGCGCATCCCCCGGCCCCGGCCGCCCGGGCCGCC
>JAOPYP010000463.1 GCA_025964635.1 Actinomycetes bacterium
CGCGCGGGCGGCCCGCGCCGGGGGTAAGTTCAGCTGGCCGTGGCGGGTCGCCTGGATTGACGTGGTGTGGGCGCTGTTCTCCGTGGTGAACCTGGTCGCCATCCTGGTGTTTTCCAGCTGGGAGACGATCCCGTTCCACTTCATCTGGATCAGCCTGACGCTGCTCTACGGGTTCCGGGTCTGGGCCACCCGGCCGACACTGTGGGTGCTCGCCGTGGTCATGGTGACCACGTTCGCCGCGATCAGCTGGGACGTCTCCAAGGGCGCCCAGTCCGTGGACGAGCTCAACGAGGTTCCGCTGATGGCCATGATGTTCTGGCTGATGGTCTGGCACGCCCAGCGCCGGCTGGACGCGGACCACGAACGGGACCTGGTCAGCGACGAGAACGCGCGGCTGCTGGCCACCCAGCGCCGGTTCCTGCAGGACGCCTCACACCAGCTGCGCACGCCGATCACCATCGCGCTCGGCCACGCCGAGCTGCTGGCCCGGGAACTCACCGACCAGACCGAGCAGCGGGACATCCAGGTGGTGGTGGGCGAGCTGAGCCGGCTGCGGCGGCTCGGCGAGCGGCTGCTGGTCATCGCGGCCTCCGAGGACCCGGACTTCCTCCGCCCGGAGCCGGTCGCCCTGGACGGGTTCACGATGGACGTCATCCGGCGCTGGCGGCCGACCGCGGACCGGCGGTGGCAAGTCGGCCGGCTGGACGCGGTCACGGTCGGCGCCGACCGTGAACGGCTCGGCCTCGCCGTGGACGCCCTGCTGGAAAACGCCGTCCGGCACACCAGCAGCGGCGACATGATCCAGCTTTCGGTGCTGGTGACCGGGCCGGGCCTCCCGGTGCGTATGATCGTCGCGGACACCGGCGAGGGGATCGCACCCAGCGAGCTCGAGCACATCTTCGACCGGTTCCGCACCGGGTCGCCGGCGGGCGGAACCACCGCGGCCGGCACCACCGGAACCGGGTCCAAGGGCACCGGGCTGGGCCTGGCCCTGGTGCGGGCGGTGGCCCATGCGCACGGCGGCGACGTGCGCGTGCGCAGTACCCCCGGCGTGGGCAGCGAGTTCGAGCTGGTCCTGCCGGCCCCGGCGGTGAGCGCCGGGGCACTGTACCCCGCGCTCCCGCTGAGCTGGTCCAGCAGCCCTCCGGAGCCCGTGCCGGACCGGAGGCTGAAGGACAACCCATGGCCAAGCAGGAACCGATGACCCAGGAACCCACGGGCACGCGGGAGCACGACGAGGTGAGCGCCGGCCCGCCCGCGGGGCCCGCTCGCGGCGTCGCTGGCTGGTTCGGCAGGCTTAGCCGACGCCGCAAGCTGGTTCTCGCCTGGTCGGCCTCGGCGCTCGCGATAGTCGTCGCGCTGGTCGCCATCGGCGCCACGTCCGGCGGGCCGGCCAAGCACGCGCCCCCGCCCCGTGCCCCCGCGTTCACCCTCGCCCACCTCGGGCGCACGGGCCAGCACATCTCGCTGGCCCAGTACGCCGGCCACCCGCTGATCCTGAACTTCTTCGCGTCCTGGTGCGAGCCATGCCGGCGGGAGACCCCGCTGATGGCCCGGTTCTACCGCAGCCACCAGCGCAGCGTCATCATCGTCGGCATCGACGTCAACGACAGCAACTCGGCGGGCCTGGCCTTCGCGCGGAAAATGGGCGTGTCCTACCCGGTCGCGTCCGACCCGGCGCCGATGGCCATGGCACTGTCCTACGGGGTGACGGCGCTGCCCCAGACGTTCTTCCTCAACGCGCAGCACCGCATCGTGAAGCGGCTGATCCGCGCGGTGACCCTCACCGACCTGCGCCGTGGGGTAGCCATCATGACCACGCAGAGCGGACGGAGCTGAGCCGAGTGGACGCCCCGACCCGCACCGATCCGCCGTACGTCCCCATCCGGACCAACCGGTGGGCCCCCCACCAGAAGGCCCCGCGCTGGCTGCTGCTGGCCGTCGCGGTGATCGTGGTGGGGATCGTCCTGGTCGCCCTCGTGCACAAGCCCTCCCGGTCACAGCAGGCCGGCGATCTCAACGGTGCCCTGAAGGACATGACTGCGGATATCCAGTCCTGCGCGGGCGGGGTCGACGAGTCCCTTCTGGCTCTGCACCGGGTCCAGGCCGGGGAGAACTCAGCCAAGAACATCCAGGCCACCATCAAGATCGCCCGCTACGGCGCGGCCAACTGCTCCCCGGCCAACAACGAACTGCTCGGTGACCTCACCCAATACCAGGTGACCGAATCGCTGGCCAGGTTCCACCTGGAGACTGCGGTCAACGACCTGGTCACCTGGGCGTTCCCGTACGCCCAGCGGGTACAGAACGACGTGGCGAACGAACTGGGCGCGCAGGACGCGGCCAAGCGGCAGCAGTACGCCGCGGCGCTGCAGCGGGACACCAACGACCTGAACCGGCAGCGGGCCAAGATCGACAAGATCCTCGTGAAGGCGATCAGCGCGACCGGGAGCACGGCCAGCCCGCCGCACCTGCCGGGCTAACCCCACGGACCTGGAGCAGCATGCACGGACGGGCGAGGAGCCGGATACCGGCCCATCCGGTGCCGGCCCGTCCGGTGCCCACCCGTTTGATGCCGGCCCATCCGGTGCTGGGCCCCTGGGTGCTGGCCGGCGGCGCAGTGCTCGCGGTCGCCCAGGGCGCTCCCGGCCTCACGGCGCTCGCCCCGGTCCGGCGGCTGTTCCCCGGGCTGGCCGGGGCGGGGGCGCCCGATCATGTGGCCCTGACTTTCGACGACGGCCCGGACCCCGGCTTCACCCCGCGCTTCCTGGCCACGCTGGCCGCCCGCGGGGTCCGCGCGACCTTTTTCCTGCTCGGCCCCATGGTGCAGGCCGCCCCCCAGCTCGCCGCCGAGATCACCGCAGCCGGGCACGAGATCGGCGTGCACGGGTGGGAACACCGGTACGCCACCGTGCGCGGCCCGCGGGCGCTGCGCGACGACCTGGCCCGCGCCTGCGACACGATTGCGGCGGCGACCGGCACCGTTCCCCGGCTGTACCGCCCCCCGTATGGGGTGCTCAGCGCCGGTGCGCTGATCGCCGCCCGCCGCCTCGGGCTGCGGCCGATCCTGTGGAGTACCTGGGGACGGGAGTGGACTCCGGGAGCCACGCCGGTATCGGTGCAGGCAACCCTGGCCCGCACCCTGGGGGGCGGGGCGACCGTGCTCCTGCACGATTCCGACTGCACCGCCCCGCCGGGCACGGCGGTGGCCGCCCTGGGCGCGCTGCCCTGGCTGCTGGACGAGTGCGCCCGCCGTGGCCTGCGGGCAGGCCCGCTGGCCGAGCATCTGGCGGACGGCCCCGGCCGCGATTACCGGACGAATGCCCGGCGCGGATGACCGGGCGGACGCCCGGCCCGGATAACCGGACGAAGGGCCGGCGCGCTCACCTGACCCGTAAGCCCCACCAGACCAGCTCGTCTCAGAGGCATCTCCGGCAGTCAGACGGGCCTCGCGTAGTCAGGTATCCCGGCAGAGCTCAGGAAAAGTTAAAGCAGCCGTATGCGGGAAGTAAGGGGTGACGCCACGCTGAGAAATGCTCAGGGCATCTTCAGCTGACGTCCAGGCTCGTGGTGCTTACTGGAGGTTGCCTGAGAACGGCGGGCCACGAGCCCGGCCGCTCATCGGGGCAATGACGCAACGTAGGCTGACTTCCGGGCAAAGGTGATACGGATGCAAGAAGGTCAGGACCGGAGTGGGGACCAGTCGCCGGAGTACCTGGGTGCGTGGTCACCCATCCCGGCCGGGGACCAGCCGGACCGGCCCGCCGGTGAGGAACCGGTCGCTGCGGGGAGCCCGGCTGAGCAGGATGGTTCCGCCGCGCCGGAGGGCACCTGGATAATCCCGGCTGCGGAGGATCAGCGGCCCGGCCCCCAGACGCACGCCTCCGCCGCGCAGGACCCATCCGGGCATGAACATCCGGAACCGGGTTTTCAGGAGCAGGGTCCTCAGGAGCACGGGCTTCACCAGCACGGGCTTCAGGAGCAAGGCCAGCCCGGGCCGGACCGGCCCGAGCACGGCCTGGCTGGCCTGGGCTTCGGGTCGGGCGCGGCGGCACCGGGAAGCCCGGCCCCCGCCCCCGGCAGCCCGGCCCCGGGCAGCACCCCCCAGAGTGGGCCCCAGACGACGGCGGCCCACGGCCAGGGCGGCTACGGCCAGCCCGGCGGATACACCCAGCCGGCCACAGGGCAGCCGGGCTATGGCCAGCCCGGATACGGGCCAGCAGGCGGCCAGCCCGGATACGGCCCGGGCGGGTACGCCCAGGCTGGGTACGGGCAGCCAGGGCCAGCCGGCCCAGGCCAGCCGGGTTATGGCCAGCCCGGCCATAACCAGCCCACCGCTGCGTTCGGCCAGCCCGGATATGACCAGCCTGGATACGGCCAGCCCG
>JAOPYP010000470.1 GCA_025964635.1 Actinomycetes bacterium
GCGCCGGGGAGGCCGAGCCGGGACCGCACCAGGGTCCGCAGCGGCGGCGACTCCATGGGCTGGCTGTTCAGCGCGGCGAACACCCACGTGCTCGCGGCGTGCACCAGTACCCGGTTCAGCGCCTGCCCGGCTCGCAGCCAGTCGGCCGGCGTGTCTCCCGCGGTGACCAGGATGGCAGTCGCCGAGGGCGGCCGGCCGCCCGCCTCGACCTGGCCCTCTCCGCGGCCCTGGCCGAAATCGCGCTGCGTGAGGGCGCCTTCCCAGCCCGGCGGCCTGTCCGGCTCGCCGCCGGGCAGGGCGGTGTAGGCGATGGCCGGCCCGCCGTCCCTGGTGTCGCTGCCCCGCCCCCGGGTCCAGTCCCGCAGTTCGTCGCGGACCAGGGGGTTGCGCTGCTGCCAGCGGGCCGCCGCCGTGATCAGGTCCCGCAGCCGGTCCCGGGACCGCTCATCCACGAATACCAGGGTCGCTCCCTCGGCGATCGCGTCATGCTGGAGCCTGGGGAGCAGCCCGGCCGGGATCGGCTCGGGGCTGAACGGGCCGCGGTGCGTGTGCCGGTGCGGTACCGCCGCCAGCATCTCCCACTCCCCCGGGCTGAGCGCCGCCTCCCGGCCCAGCCGGGCGCGGGCGAGCAGGCTGGGGTGGTCCGTATCGGGCAGCAGGTCCACGGTGGCCCGGTATCCGAGGTGCCGGATGCCCAGCCGCAGCCCGAACAGGGCCCCGCCGCAGCTGACCAGCATTTCGCGGCCCTCCGGGTCGATGGCCCGAAGCCGACGGCCCTGGTCGGCGTACAGGTCGAGGCCGTTCTCGTGCACCCGGAACTTCCAGGGCTGCGTGTTGTGCACGGAGGGCGCCCGGCCGGCCGTCGCCACCAGGAAGGCCACCTGGTCCGGGGTCAGGGTCGCGCCACCGGCGGGCGCCTGGCTGATCGTGAGCGGGCTGTCCGGCATATCTCCCCCTGCCTGCTTAATAACAGCGTGCGATAGTCCGGCGACGCTGAGCAGAGACGTCCGCCCCCGCTGCGCGGGACCAAAGACCCGCGTGCGGCCCGGCCGGGCTGGCGCCGGCGGCCCCGGGCGGGGGCCCGGCACCGGGAGCCAGCGTGGGTTAGCCAGGATTCAGAGCTGCCGCAGATGAAGTGGAAACCCCAGCCACAGGCCGTTGCGGAAAGTTGGGGGTGTTAGCTTCCGAGAAGGAGACATGATGAACCGCAGGGACCCTCGCACCGTGACGGCCGTGGTGAACCGGGAACGGGCCCGCGGCCGGCTCCGTGCCGTGACCGCCGGCACCGGCGTCCTGGGTCTGGCCGTGGCGGGCGGGCTCGCCTTTACCCTGCCCAGCTCCACCCACAGCGCCTCGGCCAAGTCCACCTCGGGGTCCTCCTCGTCCCACTCAACCTCGGGCAGCTCCGGCAGCAGCAGCTCGTCGTCCGGGACGAGCAGCTCCTCGTCGGGCGCGATCCGGTCGTCCTCCTCGGCACCGTCGTCCAGTTCCGGCTCGGCCAGCGCCACCTCCGGCGGCTCATGATGCCCCCGCCCGGCCCGGCCGCCCAGGGCACTGCCTCATCCGGCCCGGGCCCGGCGGGCCCGGGCCGGCCGGACGCAGATACGCCGGGCCCAGGCCCGCTCGGCACGGGCCCGCAGGAGCCGGACTCCCCCGTGGCCGCGGACTGGCGGGCCCTGGGTACCCAGGTCTGGCTGCTGGTCACCGACCCGGGCCAGCTGGCGGAGGGCCGCCGGGTGCTCGAAGCAGACCTGGACGCGGTGGACCGGGCGTGCAGCCGGTTCCGGCCCGACTCCGAGCTGATGCGGCTCGGCGCGGTGGCCGGGCAGGCCGGCGTGAACACCGCCGAGGTGAGCCCGCTGCTCGCGGAGGCGATCGCGGTGGCGCTGCGCGCGGCCCGGCTGACCGACGGGGATGTCGACCCCACCGTGGCCGATGCGATGTCGGCCCTCGGTTACGACCGTGACTTCGCGCTGCTGCCCGAGGCGGGCCCCCCGGTCCGGCTGACGGTCCGGGCGGTGCCCGGCTGGCGCCAGGTCAGGTTCGACGAGCGGTCGAGGCTGCTGACCCTGCCCCCGGGCGTCCACCTGGATCTCGGCGCCACCGCCAAGGCGTGGGCCGCGGACCGCTCCGCAGCACGGCTGTCCCGGGCGCTGGGCTGCGGCGTGCTCGTGGGGCTGGGCGGCGACATCGCGGTGGCCGGGCCGGCGCCCGAGAGCGGCTGGCGGATCCGGGTGCAGGACACCACCGGCCGGCCGGAGGACCCGCCGCCGGGACCGGCCGCGGTGGTGGCCATCCAGGAAGGCGGGCTGGCCACATCCAGCACCACGGCCAGGCGCTGGCGCCGCGGCGGTGATGTGCTGCACCACATCCTGGACCCGCGCACCGGCCTGCCCGCCCCGGTGCACTGGCGCACCGTGTCCGTGGCCGCGGCGACCTGCGTGGACGCCAACACGGCCAGCACCGCCGCGATCATCCGCGGCCCCCGGGCTCTGGATTGGCTCTCAAACCTCGGCTTGCCCGCCCGCCTGGTTGACGGGGCGGGTACTGTCCGGACCGTTGGCGGATGGCCCGCCGAGACCCGCTGAGCGCCAGGGGACCTTCATGAACCACCGCCGGCCGGACGTGCGCGCCGCCGTGTTCCAGCGGCAGCGGAGCCAGGGCCACCTGCGCGCGGTCACCGCCACGGTGGGCATCGCGGGCGTGGTCACGGCGGGCGCCGTGGCCGCCATGCTGCCCGGGTCGTCCCACGCCGCGGCGAGTTCCCGCAC
>JAOPYP010000479.1 GCA_025964635.1 Actinomycetes bacterium
TGGGCCTCGCGGGGCTCGCCGAGGATGTTCGAGGCCACCACCTCGCCCTGGTACTTGCCGACGTGGGTCAGCAGCCGGATGCCGGTGACGTCGCCGATGGCCCATAGCCGCTCACCAGCCCGCAAGCGGGTGTCTACGGGGATGCCGTGCTCCCCGGCCGTGACACCGACCGTTTCCAGGCCGATCCCGCTGGTGCGCGGCCGCCGGCCGGTGGCGATGAGCAGCCGGTCGCCGTGCAACTCACGGCCGTTGTCGAGGGCCAGGATGTAATCCTCGCCGTCACGCCCGGCCTTGGTCGCGTGCGCTCCCAGGAACAACTCGACCCCGTCAGCCCGCAAGACGTCGCCGAGCGCATCACCCAGCGGCGCGGGCTCGCGGGCGAGCACATGCTCCGCGCCCTCAGCGAGGGCCACCTCGCCGCCCAGGCGGCGCACGGCCTGGGCCATCTCGGCGCCGACCGGTCCCCCGCCGAGGATCAGCAGCCGGCGGGGGATGGCCTTCATGCCGGTCACCTCGCGGTTCGTCCAGACGCCTTCGAGCTCGCGCAGGCCGGGAACGGGCGGCACGACGGGATCGGAGCCGGTCGCCATGACGACATGACTGGCGGTGTGACGGACGCCAGCGACCTCGACGACACCGACACCGGCGAGCTTGCCGTGCCCCCGCAGCAGGTCGATGCCCTTGCCTGCCAGCCAGCGCTCCTGGCCCTCGTCGGAGTAGCCCGAGACCATGAAATCCCGGTAAGCCAGCGCCGCCGCCACGTCAACCTGTGCGCTGCACGCCGCCTCGCGCGCGTCATGCGCCGCCTCGCCGGGGCGCAGCAGCGTCTTGGACGGGATGCACGCCCAGTAGGAGCATTCGCCGCCGACCAGCTCACGCTCGACCAGCGCAACATGCAGGCCACCGTCGGCCAGCTCACCGGCACAGTGCTCGCCCGGCGAGCCGCCGCCCACGACGATGACGTCGTAGTTGCTGGTCACGTACCCGCTCCGGGCGCGGCCGGGCCGGGCGACCCGTCCTGCTGGTCCACCATGTACTGGGCGTACCAGTCCGGCCAGTCCGGGTCCGCGTGCCCGATTTCCTGCTCATGCCGGCCATGGGCCGCCGCCGCGCTGCGGAGCGCGGTGGCGAGGTCGGCCGCGGAAGCATAGGTCACTGCCATCGATCTCTCCTTCGCGACCGGCGCGCCGGCCGGGCGGCTGAGCCAGCCAGCACGCCCGGTCCGGTTACCGGCCTGGCAGACGGGTGGTGATCTCCTGGAGCACCCAGCCGTTGCCGTCCGGGTCGCTGAACGAGGCAAAGGAGCCGTAGCTCGTGTGGTCCGGGGCCGGGCCCGGCACGCGGCCCTGGGTTCCGGCGTGGTGGAACACGCCGCCGGTGTCGTGGAACACCTCACTGACGTCGGCGCCGTGGTCGATCAGGTCGGTGCGGGCCCCTTCGATGTCAGGCACCACCAGTTGCAGGCCCTGGGTCGATCCGGGGGCGGCCGACGTGATTCCGGTCCCGAAGATGACCGAGCACGCCGAGCCCGGAGGCGTCAGCTGGACCACCCGGAAGTCCGGGTCGGCGGCGTAGTCGGCATCCTCCCGCCATCCCAGCGCCTTGTAGAAACCCTTGGCCCGGTCCACGTCGGCCACCGGGATCACCACGACCTCGAGCCTCATGTCCACGCCCTCAGCCCCTCTTCCTGGATATCAGGGTTCGTGTCACTGCCACCGGGGTTGGCTCCGGTATCCACAGTCACTCCAACCCATCCGCGAAGTCCAGAGGCAGCTGGCAACTCCCCGAAATAGCGTGGTCATCGACGCCGCTGGCAGATGACCGGCCTGGCCTTACGATGAATAATGAGTGACTGATCCCCGGCGGTCCGGCCTCCGATTTTGTTCGCAAACAAAGGTCTTCCCATGTCTGTGCCGGCCCACGCCGACGTCATTCTGAATCGCCGGCCGGGACCCACGCTGAGCCCCGGCGACCTGGTGCCCGGCGCCGGCCGCTGCGCGAGCCTGGCCCTGGTGAAGTGGTGGTGCGCAACCTGATCACCAGCGTCGGGGTGCACCTGAGGCCCGGGCCACGGTCTTCGAGCGCGGCTCGCCGTATATCGGCAGACGGGTCGTCCGGATTGCGGAGGGATAGGGTCCAGCATGGAATATCTCGTCACGATGACCACCCACGTCCCGGACGGGACCTCAGAAGCGGCTGTCGAGGACATCCGCGCCCGTGAGGCCGCGCATTCCCGCGAGCTGGCGGCGCAGCGGCACCTGCTGCGTCTGTGGCGGCCGCCGCTGGAGCCAGGCCAGTGGCGCTCACTCGGCCTGTTCGCCGCGGGCGACAGCGCCGGGCTCGAGACCGTTCTGGCCTCGATGCCACTGCGCGTGTGGCGGACCGATGAGGTCACGCCGCTCTCGCCGCACCCGAATGACCCGCCGCCGGGGACAGGGCTTCCGGGCCCGTCAGCCGGGCCGGGGGGTGATCCCGTAGAGTTCCTCACCACCTTCACCCTCGCCATCCCTGAAGGCACGCCGGGCGGGGCGGTCGCCGACGCCGAGGCGCGGGAGGCGGATCGCACGCGTGAACTCGCCGGGCAGGGCCATCTCGTGCGGCTGTGGCGGCTGCCGGGCCAGGGACGCGCGCTGGGCCTGTGGCGGGCGCGCGACAGCGCCGGGATGCAGGCCATCCTGGCCTCGCTCCCGCTGGACCCCTGGATGAGGGCGGAGACCACACCGCTCACCCGCCACCCCAGCGACCCGGCAGTCACCAGGGCCTGACCGGCAGTCACCCCACGGCGAGGCGGAGACGCGCCCGGCCCCGGCCGGGCGGGCCGCGAGGCGAATCTGGTGGTTGACCGACTGCATCGGCCGTGCGGGGCTTTTCACGGGGCCGGCGCCGGGGGATGAGTAGGTTGCCGGGGCCATGAACGGTAAATCCGTTAGCGGCAAAAGCTCGCCGGCCTGGGGATCGGGGGTTTGAGATGCCGTGGTTTCCGGACTTCGCCAGTGCCGTGGAGCTCGCCCGCAGGCAGACTCGCTCCTCCGGCCAGGCTGATCCGGTCGGGCAGTACTTCACCGCGCTGAGCAAGGGTGACCCGCACACGCTGGAGACCGTGTGGCCCGGGGAAGTGGTCATCCACGATCCCCGCGCCGGGGAGATCCGCGGCCACAAGCAGCTGCGGCAGTTCGTCAGCCAGAACAAATCCTGGCTGGCCCAGCTGCACGCCCGGATCGAGACCGTGGCCTCCACCGTGGCCGGCGGGCGGGCCGTGGTGGAACTGCTGGCGCACCTGGCCCACGATGGGCGGGAAACGGCCTGGCCGATAGCGGTCGTGGCCGAATCCCCGGACGACCGGTCGGTGGTGTTCCGCACCTACTGCAGCCAGTGGCCGGTCGACGGCCGGCGCCACGTGCGGCCGCCGGTCCTCGGGCCCGGGGCCGCCCATCCCGGTGACGTCGTCGGCGCCTACCAGGCCGCCCTCGACGCGGGTGACACCGACGCGATCGTGGGGACCTTCGCTCCCGATGGGTACTACCGCGAGCCCATTGGCCCGCACTACGCTCACCGCGGCATCCCCGAGCTCCGCTCGTTCTTCACCGAGTGCTTCAGCGCGGGGGGCGGCATCGGCCTTCAGCACTGCGCCGTGACCGACGATGGCGTGCGCTGCGCCCTGGAGTACAACTGCGTCCGCTGGGGCCGCCATGACCTGCCGCCCCAGGCGGGAATCGGGGTCTACGAGCGCGGCCCGGACGGGCTGCTGGCCGCGGCCCGCGTCTACGACGACGTCCAGGCACCCGTCGGGCCCTCCTGAGGTGCGGGAGGGAACCACGCCACGGGAAGCTGACGGGCGAACCACCGCGGCTAGCGCCGGTTCGCCCGTCAGCCGTGCCTCTCAGCACCGCGAACCCGTTCAGGGTTTGCTGGCCAGGACAAACCGCATCACGTTGTCCTGCCGGTACTTCCCGTCAGGCTTCCGGTCCGCGGTGAGCACCGCGTCGAGCACCTCACGCACGCTCTCCTCGCCCACCGCGTCGATGACCTTCTGCTGCGGGCCGGTGGAATAGTGCGCCTCCCAGGCGTCATCGAGACTGTCGAACGTGATCGGGATGGGCACCTCGCCGCCGCCGCGGACGCTCAGCCCCGCCTTGGTGAGCAGGTCCTCGACCACGCCGGCGTCGCTGCAGGCCAGCGGCGCAGGCGTCCCGGGTGGCGGTGGCGCGAGGGAGCGCAGCCGCTGGAACAGCCCGTCGGTCTCGCAACGCTGCGGGTCGCCCCAGATCCCGATCGCGACCTGGCCGCCGCGCCGGCACACCCGGGCCAGCTCGGAGACGGCGGCGGCGGGGTCGGCGGCGTACTGGATCGCGTTGAATGAGGTGACGAAGTCGAACTCACCGTTCCCGAACGGCAGCTCCTGGATGTCGCCGACCCGCAGGTCGGCGGTGGGCGTGCGCTGCCGGGCCACCTCGAGCAGCTCTGCCGTCGCATCCAGCCCCGTCACGGTGGCGCCGCGGGCCGCGGCGTCGGCGAGCGCCTGGCCAGAGCCGCACCCGGCGTCGAGCAGCGTGGCGCCGGCCGGTGGCGCCAGCGCGTCGAGCGTCGCGCGGTACAGGGGCCGCATCTGCCGTTCCATCGTCTGTGACCACACCTGCGGGTGACGCCCCCACAGCTGCGCCTGAGCCTGTGCTGTTCCCATCGTTTCCTCCTTGGTTGCCGGTGCCACCACGGTCGCTGACCTGGGCGGTTACGCGCATCCGGGGTAACCCCGGATTCCCCGGGCCCGTGGCACACTGTGGGTCGTGGACCCGGAACAGCCCTCGCCGCGCGAGCGCGAGGTCCTGGAGCTACTCGGCGAGCACCTCACGCACGAGGAGATCGGCCAGCGCCTGTTCATCTCGGTCCGGACGGTCGAGAGCCATGTCGCATCGCTGCGGCGCAAGCTCGGCCGGCCCGATCACCGTGCGCTGGTCCGGCACGCCGCCGCCGCGCGGGCCGCGGCGCCGGGCCCGGCGGTCCTGCCCGCTCCGCTGACGTCGTTCGTCGGGCGTGAGACCGAGCTCGGGGCGCTGAACGCGGCGCTTCAGGAGGCCCGGCTGGTCAGTGCGGTCGGGCCCGGCGGGGTCGGCAAGACGCGGCTCGCCCTGGCCGGCGCGACGGCGCTCACCGGCGCGTACCCGGGTGGCGTCCGCTGGGCCGATCTGGTGCCGGTCACCGAGCCGGCCCGCCTGGCCGACGCCGTCGCGCAGGCGTGCGACGCGGCGGTGTCGAGCCGCCGCGGACCCGTTGAGGCGCTTATCGCGGCGCTCCGCGGGCGGCCGGCGCTGCTGGTGCTCGACAACGCTGAGCATCTGGTCAACGCCGTGGCCGTGCTCGCCGAGCGGCTCGTCTCATCCTGCCCGCAGCTCACGATCCTGGTCACCAGCCGGGCCCGCCTGGCCCTGCCGTTCGAGCGCGTGGTGCAGGTCCCCGGCCTCGACCCAGCCGGGGACGCGACGGCCCTGTTCGCCGAGCGGGCCGCCGCCGCGGGCAGCCCGGTCCCCACGCAGGCCGAGCGGAAGCGGATCAGTGCCATGTGCGAGACGCTCGGCGGCCTGCCGCTCGCCGTCGAGCTCGCCGCCGTGCGGATGCCCACGCTCGGCCTGGACGGGGTCGAGCGCGGCCTGGCCGACCAGTCCAGCCTGCTCCAGAGCGGGGCACGTCTGCACCAGAGACACCGCTCCATGAGCGAGACGATCGACTGGAGCGTCGCCCTCATCGACCCCGCCGCCGCCACAGCGCTGCGGCGCCTCGGGGTCCTGGTCGCACCGTTCGACGCCGTCGCGGCCGTCGCGGTCGCCGCGTTCCCGCCCCTCTCGGCCGGCGACGTGCGGGCCGCGCTCGTGCAGCTGGCCGAGCACAACCTCCTGGCCACCGCCCCGGGTGGCGCGGTCCTGCACCACCGGATGCTCGAGCCCATCCGCCAGTACGGGCTGGCCCGGATGACGGCCAGCGACCGGCCGGCCTACGCACAGCACCTCGCGTGGTGCCTGCGGGGAGCGGAGGCAGCACTCGCCAGCGATCGCGGCGGCGATGGCGTCCGGATGATCGCCGGCGACGCGCGTGCCGCGCTGGCCTGGGCGGCCCGCCCGGAGCACCCGCCCGCGACGGCGCGCCCCCCGGCCGGAGCGCACCAGCTGGCCCGGCGATTCGGGCTGCTGCTGTACCGGGACGGCATTATCCGGGAAGCGCAGGAGCGCCTGGAGCAGGCCGCGGCGTTCACCGCCGACGGAACCGAGGCGGCCGCCGATCTCGCCCGCGCCGCCGCGGTCGCCAAGTGCCGCGTGGCCGGTGAGGACGCCCTGCGCCTGGAACTGGCCGCGGCCCGCCGTGCCACCCACCCCCGCGACCAGGCCCGGGCGCTGGGCCGGGCGGCGGAACTGCTGAACCGTTTCCCCGGCATGTTCGCCGAGCCCAGCGCGCAGTCCGCGGACGGGCTCCTCCGGCACGCGGGCCAGCTGGCGGCCGGTGATCCGCACGCCGCCGCGGTCATCGCCGTGGCGACAGCCAGCTACGCGGCCGCCTCCGGCGCGCCCACTCTGGCCAGCGCGCAGGCCGCGCTCGACGCCGCCCGGTCCGTGCCGGACGCGGTGCTGGAAAGTGGCGCCCTGGACGCGCTCATCGCCGCGAGCATTTTCCACGGTGACGTAGTCGAGGCGCACCGGCTCGCCCAGCTGCGGCTCGCCCGGCTGCCTTCATGGCGTGACGATCCCGCCGCCGGTCTCGAGCTCAAGGACGCGCTGCACGTGGCGACGTTCTGCGCGCTCGGCGCCGGTGACCTCGCGACGGCCCAGGACACGGCCCGCCGCCAGCACGAGCTGCCATTCCTGCGCGAACGGCGCGACCTGGCCGACGACGAACTGATGGCTCCCGCCGCGCTGGCCGGCCGCTGGGACGAGGTCCTCGCCGCGGGCCAGCGGTTCGCCGAGGACTGGGCCGCGGCTGGCCGGCCCGCCGCACCCGGCCGGGGCCTGGCCCCCGCCGCCGTCGCGCTGGCCCACGGCCTGCGCGGCGAACACGAGGAGCGCCAGCACTGGCTGCGGATCCTGGCCCAGGTCCGGGGCGTCCCCGGCGCTGGCGGCTCGCGCGGATCGGGCTATGGCGAATTGTTCGAGGCCCTGGTGAACCTGCACGAGGATGACCCGCAGGCCGCACTGGGTGTGCTGGCCGCCGGCCAGCGCACCGGGCTCTACCCGCTCGTCTTCACCCAGTGGATCGCCGCCGTCCAGGCCGAGGCGGCCGTCCTGGCGGACGCGCCGGACGCCGGAACGCTGCTCGGCCAGGCCCACTCCGCGAGCGCCGGCAACCCGATGGCCACCGCCATTACCCGCCGGGCCGCCGGGCTGCGCTCCGCGGACCACGCGGCCGTCGAGGCCGCCGCCGGCGAGTTCGCCATCGCCGGATCCGGCTACCAGCAGGACAGGACGCGCACCCTCGCCCAGCGCCTGGCCGCCCGGGTACAGCCTCCCTGATCTGCCGTCTCCAGGGTGGCTCAGGGACATCCCGGCCCGGGCGAGTCAGGCGCCGGGAGTTCCCGGTGCATCCATCGGCCGGGCGGCGAGGACGGCGAGGTGCAAGGCGACCAGCATGTCTTCCAGGTCGGGCATGGTGTGGATCTGGCCGCGCCCGACCTGCGCGCGGACCAGTTCAGCCGTGGCGCCGGCCAGCGCGTAGTAGGCCTGGCCGGGAACGGCTGGCCACGCCGGGTGGTCACGGCGTGCGCGTTCGTGCCAGGCCCGGTCCAGCTGCGCGAACTTGTGCAGCGCGGCCTCGATCCGCTGCACGGCCCGGGGCCCGGCGGCTGGCATGTCGACGTAGAACGCGCGGGCAAAGGCAGGCTCCCCGGCCAGGAACCCCAGGAAGGCCGCGATACTCGCCCGCAACGCCGCTTCGGCGCTGGTCCCGGCGGGCAGCCGCCGGGCCGCGTCGGCTACCCGGTCGAGCATCTGGTGGCCTCCCTCGCGGGTGGCAGCCAGGAAGCAGTCCTCCTTGTCGGCGAAGTGGACGTAGAAGGCGGCCTTCGAGACGCGGGCGCCCCGCACGATGTCGGCCACCGTGAGATCGGCGAATCCGGTCCGGGCCACCGCGGCGATGACCGCGCGCAGCAGGCGCTCGCGCTGCGCCGCGTGGACCGCCTCGGTCGGCAGCCCGCTGCGCCCGCGGGGCAGGCCAGGCTCGCCCTCATGCGTGCGACTGAGTGCGCCCTCTTGTCTCATGGCGGACATGCTCCTAAACTACTGGAGCGTACATAAGTACGCGATCGTACTTATGCTACCCCGCACCAGCGACGAGGAATCTCGCCGAGCAGAGAAGGCCGCCATGAGCGCGCGTAATGGCCCCCGGTTAACGCCTGACGCCCCGGCTTTCCCCGGTCTCCTGACGCCGTCCAGCACGATCGTGGACATCCTGCTCGCACCCGGGCCGTCCGGCACGGTCGTCTACGACTACGGCCTCCTCCACACGGGCGAACCGCGGACCCTGCACTGCCCGTCCGGGCGCACCGACCGGGCCCAGTGCGCTGAGGACGCGATCGTCGCCCACCTCGCCGGCGCACCCGTGGGAACGCAGGCCGCGATCCTCGCCCGGGGCATGGCGAACGACGGCACGATCGGGCCCGCCTCTCTCTACGCCCTGGCCGAGCGCGGCGAGGACAGCGTGATGTGGCCCACCCACCGCGGCAGCCACGCGCTAGGGAACGGTGCGGTCGGGGACGCCCGCACCGACAGCTCGGCCCAGCCCACCAGGACTGGACGGCCTCAGGATCCAGGATCGACGACGATTGCGAGGACCGAATGAGTGCCACCGCTACCGATTTGGCCCCTAGCCCCCGCGGGAGAGCGGAATGGCTGTGGCGCCGCCAGCTCGATACCTACCCCAGCACCGGGCGCCGCGTTCTCTACCTGGCCATCACGGTGCTGGCCACGGTCACGCTGTACTACGAGCTGTACGTCGGCGGCGCGGTGGCGACGTTGCTGCTGACCAACCTGCACATGAGCTTCGCCTTCTACGTGGTGATCCTGGCTTTCGGCAACCTGATCGGGGCCTTTGGCTCACTGTTCGCCGGGCTCAGCGACCGCTGGGGCCGCGCCAACCTGGTGGTCGGCGGGCTGCTGCTCACCGGCGTGTTCACCGCCTTCATCATCCCGGCCGCGACCAGCAAATGGGTGTTCGGCATCGAGTTCTTCGTGGTCGGCCTGATCGAGGGCGTCTGCCTGGTCGCCACCCCGGCCCTGATCCGCGACTTCTCCCCCCAGGTCGGCCGGGCCACGGCCATGGGCTTCTGGACCACCGGGCCCGTGCTGGGCAGCCTGATCGTCGCGGTGGTGGGCAGCGCCACCATCCCCGCCGTGGTGCATGACCCCAGGTTCTGGACTCACGAATTCCGTATCTGCGGCATCGTGGGGCTCATCGTGTTCGTCATCGCCCTGGTCGGGCTCCGCGAACTGGCTCCGCAGCTCCGCGACCAGCTGATGGTGACGATGCGCGACCGGGCGCTGATCGAGGCCCGGGCCAAGGGGATCGACGTCGAGGCCGCCCTGCGCCATCCGTTCCGCCAGCTGCTCAAGCCCGACGTGGTGATCTCCGCGTTCGCCGTGTCGGTGATGCTGCTCATCTACTACACGGCCGTCGGGTTCAGCGTCATCTACCTGACCACCGTGTTCGGCTTCTCGGTCAAGGACGCCAACGGGCTCGGCAACTGGAACTGGGGCTTCAACCTCATCGCGGTCGTCCTGATCGGCGTGATCTCCGACCGGTTCCGGGTCCGGAAGCCGTTCATGGTGATCGGCGCAGTCGTGGCCGCCGTGATGACCGTTATCTACCTGCTGCAGGCAGGCCACCATCCGAGCTACTACACGCTGGCGATCATCCTGGCGCTGGGAGCGTTCTTCCTGGGTGTCGCCTACGCACCCTGGATGGCCAGCTTCACCGAGTCCGTCGAGGCCCGCAATCCCGCGCTCACCGCCACCGGGCTGGCGATCTGGGGCTGGATCCTCCGGATCGTGGTCTTCATCTCGTTCCTGATCATCCCGGTCATGATCAACTCGGTCACCCCGCTGATCAACTACGGATCCACCGTGTCGGCGTACGCGACCCAGTACAAGAGTGAGATCGCGTTTGCGCAGAGCCACCCGCAGATCGTCGCCACCGCCACGACGTACAAGACGCAGCTGGCCAACGCGCAGAAGTTCGCGCCTGAACTGGCGGTGATCCAGGCGAATCCAGCCCTGTTCGCCAAGCTGGCCACCTACCCGAACCCGGCCGCGATCCCGCCGAAACTGGCCGCCCAGGCCGTCGCCGCCGCAGGCGGGGGCGCCAAGGGGACCGGCATCCTCACCACGATCGCCGCCAACGGCGCGGCCATCCGGGGTGTCATCGCCGTGGCGCCCAAGCTGGCGGCCGTGGCGCCCTACGCGGCCCAGCTGACGGCGCTGTCCAAGGTCCCGCCGCCGGTGTTCACGTACCTCAAGGCCCACGGCGCCGCCGTCCAGAAGGCCGCCGCCGAGTCTCCCGGCCAGTGGAAGTCCTGGTACTGGGTGTGCGTCGGCGGCATCATCTTCTTCCTGGCCAGCATCCCGCTCCTGCGCGGCCGCTGGAAGCCGTCCAGCGCCCGCCGGGACGAGGAGGAGCACGAGGCGATGGTGGAAGCCGAACTGGCCAAGCTCAAGACCTGAGCGGGTACCAGCGCACGCCGGTGTCCGGATGCCGGCGTGCGCTGGCGGGCGCGCGCCGATGCGGTGAGCGGCGGGCCGGGCCAGCGGTGCGCAGGCCGGCGCCGGTCAGTGGAACACCGGTCAGGTGAATACCGGTCAGTGGCGGCCCTTGTCCATCATCTCGCGGAGCCGGATGGTCGCGTCCTCGATGTCGAGGTGCTTGTTCCGGCCCGCCCGCACCTCGGCGGACAGCACCCCGCAGCGGTGCACCCTGGCGAAGTCGCCATACGGGTACTTGTAGCGGGCCTTGGTGTGCTCGGACGCCTCGTCGTCGATGCCGAGGTGCCAGTTCTCGAATTCATCCCAGCCGTGGCTTTCGATGAAGTCGTTTTCCTGGCGGGTCGATGGCTGGTGCTCACTCCAGTCGTCCCGCTGATCCAGCACCACGTTCCCGTTCTTGACCTGGTCCTGCGCGAACGCGTAGGAGCCCTGGTTCAGCCTCGTCGTCATGCGCTTCTCCCATGAGCCGCAATCAGTTGGTGATTGTCATCTGCCCGGGGTTCCCCGGCGGGCACGACACCGTCGCCGCAGGAGGCCAGCAGCGCCGCGATCGCGGTTTCGGTCTCCGCGGGCGCCGGGAGTCCGGCCGGCTGCGCGGGGATCCCGGGCAGTTCTCCCTCCGACTCGTAGTGAGTGACGAGCCGGGGATCGATGTACGACGCCCGGGCGACCGCCGGGGTGTCTCCAAGCGCGCGCGCCACCTCGCGGACGCTGGCCGCGATGACGCGCTTGCGACCCGCCGGGGTGCCCGGCGGGCCCGCGTTCGCCAGCACCAGCGCCATGAGCACGGTGGCGTTCCAGGTCCGGAATTCCTTGGCCGTGAAGTGGCCGCCGGAGTGCGTGGCTATGTAGTTGCCCACCTCGCGGGAGTGGAGCTTGTGCCAGCCGCCGCCGTCCTCGTAGCAGAACAGGGCCTCCTCGCCGTTGTCGCTGCGGGCCAGGGCCCGGACGGTGGGCTGGACCACCCGGTCCGTGACCACGATGGTCCGGTGCTTGCCCGCCTTCGCGATGTAGTCGAACAGGATGCCGTCCCGCGTCAGCCGCACGTGCCGCTTCTCGAGCGTCGTGACGCCGTAGTGATGGTCCAGTTCGGCGTACCGCTCGCCGCCGATGCGGAACAGGCCGAGGTCGATCAGCCGGACCACCCCGGCCAGGACCCGGTCCCGGGTCAGGCCCCGGCGTCTCAGATCCTGCTGGGCCGCCGTCCGCAGCGCTGGCAGTGCGCTGGCGAACCGGATCATGTGCGCGAACTTCTGCGCGTCACGCTGCTCACGCCAGAGCCGGTGGTAGATGTACTGCAGCCGCGCCCGGCTGTCCACGCCGGTGGCCTGGATGTGGCCCAGCGGATCCGGCGAGATCCAGACGTTCTCCCAGGCCGGCGGGATCCTGAGCGCGCGGATGCGCTCCACCGTCTGCTCGTCGGTGACCTCCGCGCCCGACGGGCCGAGATACCGGAACCCCTCTGGGCTCCGGGCACGCGTGAGGCCGGGACCGTGCGGGTCGCCGCGCACCAGCCCGGACACCGCGGCCGCCAGCGACGACCCATCGAGACTCATGGTCACCGAGCCTATGCGGCGCCCCTCCGGCCGCAGATCAGCAGACCTGGTAACAAAGTGCTCCCGCCCTTGATTCAGGAGTCAACTTTTCAGCCCGTCACGTCGTGCAATAACTATGTGGGAACTGCTGCGTGGTGTGTGATGAGCGAGGCTGAGCCACCGGACGTGATCGAGGATGACGACGCATCCTTCGAAGACTTCGTCGCGGGCTCGTCAGCCCGCCTGTTCACCATGGCCAGGCTGCTGACTGGCGGGCATCGTGCCGAGGCCGAGGATCTGCTGCAGGGAGCCTACGAGCGGGCCTACCGGCGCTGGGGCCGGATCTCGCGCCGGGCTGACCCCGAACGTTACGTACGCCAGATGCTCGTCAACGCCTCCGTCGACCGGTGGCGGTGGCGGCGGCGGCACCCGGAGACGGCGCTGGTCATCAGCGGACCCGACCCGGGCACCGCGGACACGGCGGCCGCGGTCGCGGACCGTGACCTCCTGCTGCGCGGCCTGGCCGCGCTTCCGCCCCGGCAGCGGGCGGTGCTGGTGCTGCGCTATTTCGAGGACCTTTCCGAGGCCCAGACGGCGATGGTGCTCGGCTGCAGCGTCGGCACGGTCAAGAGCCAGGCCGCGCGGGGGCTGGCCCGGCTGCGTGACGGTACGAGTGAAGCAGGCGCCCGGTACAGCGGTGCCCGGGAAGGTGACGGTGCGCCATGACAGATATCGAGCGCAGGCTGCGGGCGGCCATGGCGGCATCCGCGCAGCCGGCCCCGCCCGGGTTGCTGGAGGGCATCCGCCTCCGGCACCGGCGCCACCACCGGCGGGTCGCCGTGGCCTGCGCCGCGGTCGTGGTGTTCGGGGTCGCGGGAACCCTGGTCACCCGCGGGGTGCTGGCCCGCCCAGGCGGCACGGGCCCGGCGGCCACCGGCCCGGCGGCCACCGGCCCGGCCATCATCTCGTCGGCCGCGCCGTACAGCACGGCCAGCCCGGCGCCGGGCACCGTGGTCCGGGACTGTTTCTCCAACAACGGCGGCACCCTGGGTTCGGGCTGGAAGGCGCAGAGCGTGCACGCCGGCCCGGTGTGGTTCATCTATGCCAGGCCCCGGGGCACCGCGTCGCCCAGTCACCGGCTGTCCGTCGGCAAGGTGGCCGCGTCCGCCATGGTCATCGCGGTCGATAACGGCCGCAGGGCCGTGGTGAGGGCCGCCCCCGAGCTGCACGGGCGGTTCCGGTTCCTGGCCAGCTTCCACGGCGGCGGCCAGCCGTACACCCTGGCCGAGGGTGCTCCGGGTCTGACGCTGGCCGGCTGCCCCGCCGGGCCGGCCGGGACCGGGATCCCCGCGAACTACGCGCCCGGGCTGACCATGTTCTGGGAAGGCTACGTGACCAGCCTGCGGGGCTGCATTCCGCTCGAGGTGCGCTCGACGCCAGCCAGCAGGCCGATCCGGGTCACCGTGGCCACCACCAACGGAGGCTGTGGCTCCTGAGCCCCGCAGCTGAGCCCCGCGGCGCGGCCCGGTTGCTGAGCCCCTCGGCGCGGTCCCGGTCGTGAGCGCCTCCAGCGCGGCCCGGCTTCCGGCGCGTGCGGAATGAGATTGCCGGACCGGCGTCCGGTCCGGTAGGAACGTCGCATGCTGCGCGGGGAAGTGGCCGGCCTGCGGGCCCGGGAGGACAGCGATGTCCCGGTCCTGCACGCCGAGCTGTACGACGACGTCACGAC
>JAOPYP010000492.1 GCA_025964635.1 Actinomycetes bacterium
CAGGAAGCCCGGCGGGACCACCGCGACGCCCTTGCCCTGCACCGGCTCGATGATCAACCCGGCCACGTCGCCCCGGCGGAGCTCGGCGTCGAGGGCGTCCAGGTCGCCAAACGGGATCAGGGTGTCCGGCAGCAGCGGGCCGAACCCGTTGCGGAACTCCCCTGACCCGTTCGCGGACAGGGAGCCGACCGTGAGGCCGTGGTAGGCGTGATCGCAGTAGAGAATCCGCCGCCGCCCGGTCGCGTAGCGGGCGAACTTCAGCGCCGCTTCCACCGCCTCCGTGCCGCTGTTGCAGAAGTACACCCGGTCCAGGCCGGGCGCCTTGGCCAGCAGCCGCTCGCCGAGCAGGCCGGGCAGCAGCGGGGTGTCGAACTGGACCATGTCGGCGAGCCCGGCGTCCAGCATGTCGTGCAGGGCCTTGCGCACCACAGGGTGGTTGCGGCCCACCCCGAACACCCCGAAGCCGGCCAGGAAGTCGGCGTAGGCCGTGCCGTCGGAGTCATAGAGATAGGCACCTTCGGCGCGCTCGTAGACGCGGTCGAAGCCGATGGCGTGCAGCATCCGGGGCAGCTGGGGGTTCAGGTGCTGGCCGGCGAGGGCGTAGCCCTCCCCGTGCCGGGCAGCGAGAAGCTCCGACAAGTCGAAAACCATGTGGAGTAGTCTGCCGACTTCGCGGGGCTTCCCGCTACCCGGGGGGTGTTACAAACCCGAGTCCTCCAGCATCTCGGTGACGAGTGCCGCGATCGGGGACCGTTCCGACCTGACCAGCGTCGTGTGGGCGAACAGCGGATGCCCCTTCAGCTTCTCGATGACCGCCACCACGCCGTCGTGCCTGCCGACCCGCAGGTTGTCCCGCTGGGCGATGTCGTGGGTCAGCACGACCCGGGACCCCGAGCCGATCCGGGACAGCACGGTCAGCAGGACGCTCTGCTCCAGGGACTGAGCCTCATCGACGATGACGAACGAGTCGTGCAGCGAGCGGCCCCGGATGTGGGTGAGCGGCAGCACCTCGAACATGTCCCGGGCCAGCACGTCCTCGATCACGTCCTGCGAGGTGACGGCGGACAGCGTGTCATAGACCGCCTGGGCCCACGGGTTCATCTTGTCCGCCTCGGAGCCCGGCAGGTAACCGAGCTCCTGGCCGCCCACCGCGTACAGCGGCCGGAACACGACCACCTTGCGGTGCTGGCGCCGTTCCATCGCGGCCTCCAGGCCCGCGCAGAGGGCGAGCGCGGACTTGCCGGTGCCCGCCCGGCCGCCGAGTGAGACGATCCCGACGTCGGGGTCGAGCAGCAGGTCAAGCGCGACGCGCTGCTCGGCGCTGCGGCCGTGCAGGCCGAACGCCTCGCGGTCGCCGCGGACCAGCCGGACCGACTTGTCGGGCAGCACGCGGCCGAGCGCGCTGCAACTCCCGTGGCCGCCCGCGGCCAGCACCAGCCCCGTGTGGCAGGGCAGGTCCCGGGCCTGCTCACAGTCCAGCTTCCCGGTGTCGTAGAGCTCCTGGATGTCCTCCGCGCTCACGTCCAGCTCGGTCATGCCGGTCCAGCCGGAGTCGGCGGGCAGCTCGGCCCGGTACTCCTGGGCGGTCAGGCCGATCGACGCCGCTTTGACCCGCAGCGGCAGATCCTTGCTGACCAGGACCACGTCTTCGCCCTCAGCCTCGAGGCTGCGCGCGACTGACAGGATCCGCGTGTCGTTGTCGCCGAGCCGGAACCCCGGGGGAAGGACCTGGGGATCGGTGTGGTTCAGCTCTACCCGGACGGTTCCGCCCTCGTCACCGATCGGCAGGTCCGCATCCAGCCTGCCGAACTCGATTCGCAGGTCGTCCAGGTGCCGGAGGGCCTGACGGGCGAAATAGCCTAGTTCGGGGTGATGACGCTTGGCCTCCAGCTCGGTAATGACGACGATGGGCAGGATCACGCGGTGCTCGGCGAACCGGCTGATCGCGGCCGGGTCGGCGAGCAGGACGCTGGTGTCCAGCACGTAGCTGAAACGGCGGCTTCCGGGGTCGCCCGGAGCCCCACCATCCTTGTCAGTGCGGGCATTGCTGGGCCGCGGATCGCGGCGGGCAGAAGAACTGGCCACTCGTTCTCCCCTGGGCGCCTGAGCTGGCGCCGCGCTCGGACACAGATGTGTCTCCAGGACCGGGATAGGCCCTCGAAGGGCCAGGTCCCGGCCCTTCGCTCGTCTCGCCTGCGTGCCAGGACACGAAGCTCGAGGATGTCGAGGGCCTTCCCGGGGGGACGGCTAGGCACCGCCCACCTGATTGAAAGGTACCTGGGCCGCGCCATCCCCGGAAGACCCAGCCGGGGTGTCGCATACCACGCCGGACCAGGTTTAGGACGGGTTTAGGACCCGAACCGTGCTAGGACCCGAACCTGCGCTGCCGGGCCGAGTAGGAGCGCAGCGCCCGGAGGAAGTCCACCCGCCGGAAGGCCGGCCAGTAGGCGTCGCAGAAGTAGAACTCGGAATGGGCGCTCTGCCAGAGCAGGAACCCGCCCAGGCGCTGTTCCCCGGACGTCCTGATGACCAGGTCGGGATCGGGCTGCCCGGCGGTGTAGAGGTGCTCGGCGATGTGCTCCACGTCCAGGATCTCGGCGAGTTCCTCGATGGTGGTGCCCTTGGTCGCGTGATCCTGGAGCAGGGAGCGGACCGCGTCCGCGATCTCCCGGCGGCCGCCGTACCCGATGGCCACGTTGACCAGCAGGCCGGGACGGCCCGCGGTGGTCTCCGCCGCGTCCTTGAGCACCTGGGCGGTCTCGGCCGGGAGCAGGTCGAGGGCACCCACCGGCTTGACGTTCCAGCCCGCCGCGGCCAGGTCGCTCACGGTGCCTTCAATGATCTTCAGCAGTGGTTCCAGCTCCGCGGCGGGCCGGGCCAGGTTGTCCGTGGACAGCAGCCACAACGTGACGACCTCGACCCCGGCCTGCCGGCACCAGCCGAGCAGCTCGAAGATGTGGTCGGCGCCCTTCTGGTGGCCGTCGCTGACGTCGGCGAATCCGGCCAGGCGGGCCCACCGGCGGTTGCCGTCGAGGATCACGCCCACGTGCCGGGGGATGTCGTGCCGGGACAGGGACGCTTCGAGCCTGCGCTCGTACATCCGGTAGATGAGATCGCGGAGCCTCATACGAACCTCGCGCAGCCCCATCCGAACCCACTTCCGCCGCTAGCCACCGGCCGATAAGCATGGCCTGCCCGTATCAAGGATGTCACCACTGGACCGGGCTCGTGACACGACCAGCCGGCCCGGGGACACCCCAGGCCTCAAAGCCATCTAAACAGAAAGTAGCGGCGATACGACGATTCGTTACGCCTTATTCACCAAAGTGGGCGGACACCATGGTGCGGGCGGGGGACATGACCGCTCCGGTCAGGCCTGGGGTCCCTCGGCGCGGACCTCCCCGACCCGGCGCAGGGCCTCACGCAACTGGCCGAGCCAGGACTCCTCGTGCTCCCCGACCAGGCGCACGCACCAGGCGAGCGCGTCGCTGCGGCTGCGGGCCACCCCCGCCTCCACCAGCGTGTCGAGCACCCGGCGCTCGGATTGCCGCAGGCGGGTCATGACCGGGACGGACAGTGTGGTGAACATCACCTTCCGGTCGCCGCAGATCACTCCCCACGACACCGTTCGGCTGAACTTGAGCTCGGCCTCGCGGGCGATCTCGATCCGGTGATCGCGGGTTTCCTCGCGGAACCGGCGCGCGCGCCCGTCCGCCGCGGCCGCCCGGGCGGCAGGTGATGCGTCTGCCTCCACGTCCAGTTCGCCGAGCGGGCCGACCACGGTGATCTCTTCCCGGTCCACGAGGACCTCAGGCGTCTGGGTGAACCAGCCCGCGGGCAGCCGGCCCGCGAACCAGCCCCGCACTTCCTCGCCGGGAGCGGCGTCTTCGCCGCGTTTCTCAGTACTCATGTAATTATGTAATCACGCCACCCCGGTGCAAGCAAGCACAGCGGCCAGCGGGTGCGGCCGCCGGCAGGTATGGCGGCCAGCAGGTACGGCCGCCAGCAGAAGCGGCTGCGAGGAAGAACTTCGCGGGGTTCGGCCTGCCTCTGGGTGGCGGGAACGCGGTCAGCCGACCGGCGAGGCGGCCACCTGCGCCGCGATGGCCGGGGACACCCGGACCACGCCCGCGAACTCACTGCCGAGCGCCACCGGGACGATCTGCACGTTCTGCCCCGGCTGGGGCGCCTGGATCATCAGCCCCTTGCCCAGGTAGATGGCCACGTGGGAGATGTAGTCCGGGGCGGTCGGGTCGGTGCGGTAGAACAGCAGGTCACCTGCCTGGGCCTGGCTGAACGGGATCGCGGGCCCGGTCCGGGCCTGGTCCGCGGCCACCCGCGGCATCACCACCCCGGCCTGGCGGTACGACCACTGGACCAGCCCGGAACAGTCGAACGTGGTCGGGCCGGAGCCGCCCCACACGTACGGGTAGCCGACCCGGCTGGCCGCGGCCTTGAGCATGGCGACGAGCTCCGCCATGGTCAGCGCGGCCTGGCCGTTGGCGGTGGCGCTGGTCGCGGTCCCGGCTGCCACGGACGCCCCGGCCACCCCGGCCGCGGCCGGGGTGCCGCGCGCCGACGTGGTGACGAGCGACTCGACCACGGCTCCGCGCGGCACCCGGGTCTTGATCTCGCGCACCAGGGCGGCGACCCGGTCGTGCGGGGCGCTCACGACGATCGCGTTGCCGGCCGGGAACCCGAGCGAGCGGGCCACGGTCCGGGAGACCACCGCGTCCACCCCGCCGATCCCGACCGTGCCGAACCCCGCGACGGGCAGCGACCGCAACGTCCGGCCGGCCACCTGAACCGCCCCGCCCAGCGGCAGCTTGTCGTGCTTGCCCATGGTGTAGGAGACGGCGATCGCGCCGTGAGCCACGTTGCGCCACAGCGGGCTGGACGAGGCGGTCGGCCCGGACGCGAACGCACGGAAGGTGGCCGGGTCCACCCCCAGCACCGCCGCGAACGTGCCGTTCACCCGGACGCGGGCCGCGTCGACCGTCCGCGCGGCCTGGACGCCGCGCAGCCGGGCCACCCGGGCCAGGTCGCGGGCCGGGAGCGCGCGCTGCGCGACCACCATCACGTCCGCCCGGAGCAGTTTGTCGGGCGCCGTCGCGGCCGCGGCCGTGGCCCGGGCTGCCGGGGCCCCTCCTGCCGGGGCCACTCCGGTCAGGGCCCCTCCGGTCA
>JAOPYP010000501.1 GCA_025964635.1 Actinomycetes bacterium
GCCTCCTTGGGCTCCGGCAGACGGCGGCAGTTGATGGCCAGGTACCAGGCCAGGTCACTGAGCGGCGCGCCCACCCCGGGCTGTTCCCAGTCCAGCACGACGGTCCGCCCCGCGTCGTCGGTGCCGAGGTTGTCCAGCTTCCAGTTGCTGTGCACGAACGTGTGCGGCAACCGGGCCAGCGCATCGACCAGCGGTCCGGGGTCGTGGGCCAGCGGGGTCACCACGGCGGCGGCGGCGGGGGCCACGTCGCCCAGCAGCGGCCAGCCCCTGGCCACCAGGTGCGGCACGAGGTGCGCGGTCCCGGTGGCCGACTCGGTGGCCGCCTCCGCCTGGGCCATCCAGGGAGACAGCTCAAGATAACGATGCATCTCGGGGACCACGTCGAACTCCGGGCCGCACGCCCAGAACGCGGCGTGCAATGCGGCCATGTGCCGCAGGAAGCTCCGGTGCTGGCCGACCGGGATCGCGTCGTCAGTGGCCGGGACCAGCCATGGCGTCACATCGCGCATGAGCAGGGCACAGCCGCGCGGGGACGCCGGGTCGCGGCCCGGCTCCGGCCCGGGCTTCGCGGCGGGACCGCGCTGTTCCGGGGCGGCCCCCACGATCGGCTGGTTGAAGCAGTCCGGCAGGCGGGCCAGGATGCCCCGTTCCCACAGCTCCAGCGGGGCGCCCCGCAACGAGCCGGACGCCCGCATGGTCCAGTCTCCGCCCAGGTCGAGGTGCTTGAGCACGTAGCGCTGGCCGCCGATGGTGACCCGCTCCAGCCGCGCACCGGACTTGCCGGGGGCCCCGTCCAGAGCGGTCCGCTCGGTCATCCCGGCGAGCAGCTCGGCCACGTCGCGGTAACGGCGCGGAGATGAGGAGGCCACCACGTCGCCGCCGGGGCGGCGCGATGGGGAGGCGGCCGCGTCGCGGACACGACGGGGCGGCGCATCGGGCCCCGGATCAGGCATCGGCCGCTTCCATCTCGGCCAGCAGGGCCGCGGGCCACCGGCCGCCGCAGAACACGGTGTCGGCGACGATACGGTCGTCGCGCACCGTGAGCAGGTGCATGTGATGGCCAGCGTGCGGCACACCGTTCTCGGTCCAGGTGAGCGTGTACTCGACGACCTCGCCCGCCCCGCCGGAGACCGGGTAACGGCGAAGCTCATCGAAGTGGCCCGGGTCGGCGAACCACTTCGCGTACTCGGCGCGGATCGCGTCCGGCCCGGCGGCGTGCAGCCGCCAGCCGGGCACGGTCGCGTCCAGTGTGGCGTCCGGGGCCCACGCATCGCAGCCAGGGATCATCGCGCTCTCGATCGCCTGCAGGAACTTCTCGATCACCGGGGTATCTGCCATCATGCCCTCCTCGCGGGTCAGATCCCATCGTCCGGGCGACAGCTTGCAGCCAGGTTGCACCCCCGGCGATCGCCATTCCCTATTACTGCTTAGTCTGGTGATGTACCGCATGCATGAACCGGGGGGGAATGGTAGTGGCCAGCCGGTCACTGACGCGCATCCCCGCTGAGGAGGGCGGATGTCCCTGGTTCAGACCAGCCTCCAGCTCACACTGCCCCAGTCTCCGTTCCCGCCGCTGGCGGTGGGCTTCATGGGCCTGGGCACCGGCTATCTCGTCTACGGCACCCAGGAGCTGTTCGGTTATCCCCCGCGTGATGAGCGGGTGGACCTGGCCATGGGCATCTGGGGCGTCTGGATGCCGGGCTTCATGCAGTTCCTCACCGGCACCTACCTGTTCCTCGGGCTGACCCTGTTCGGCACGTTCACCGCGTCGCCGCCGCTGTACATGGCCGCGCTGGCTTTCACCGCGTTCGGCGTGCACTGGTTCGCCATGGGCTGGATCAGGCTCCGCCGCGCCGACGCCCGGGCCAACATCGGCATGACCGTCGCGTTCCTGGCCTTGTCCGTGCTCGGCATCATCGTGTTCTTCAAGGCCGGCGACAACCCGGTGGGCGGCCTGTTCATCGGCCTGGCCTGCGTCTACGTCACCGAGTTCTTCGCCACGCTGGCACCGGACGTCCCGCGCCTCCGGCCGGCCGAGCGAGCGCTCGGCTTCTTCCACCTCGGCACCGGGCTGTGGCTGATCTACCTGGTGTTCGCGGTGGCGCTGGACTTCATCCTGAAGTACACGCTGCCCGTATGAGTCCCGGGGCCCGGACGCGCGCTCAGCGGAGCGGGGGCCGCACGCTGCGACCAGGGAGCCGGGCTCAGGGCGTGAGTGGCCCGGCTGAGGCGCTGACCGGGACCGGGTGGGCGAGGGACTGGTACACGACGCAGTAGCGCTCGGTCAGCCGGAGCAGCGTCGCGATCTGCTCCTCGCTGGCCCCGGTGCCGAGCTCGAAGCTCAGGCGGATGGCGGTGAACCCGACCGGGGCGTCCCTGGCGACCCCCAGTGTCCCGCGGAAGTCCAGGTCACCCTCGGCGTGCACGGTCCCGCCGGCGATGGGGATCTCCAGCGACGTGGCCACCGCCCGCAGCGTGACCCCCGCGCACGCCACCAGCGCCTCGAGCAGCATGTCCCCGGAGCACAGCAGGGACCCGTCGCCGCCCGTGGCCGGGTGCAGCCCGGCCACCGCCATGGCCCGGCCGGTGTCCACCGAGCAGCTGATGCCCTCGTCCCCGAGCTCGCCCTGCGCCCGCAGGGTGATCACCGCCTGCTGCGGATCCTTCCGGTAGGCGTCCTTGAGCGGTTGCTGCACGGCGCGCAGTCCGGTGCTGTCCATGAGGCGCCTTCCTCTCTGGTCCGTGGTGCCTGGGTCCAGGTTGCCAGGTCCGCCCCATCCGCGTCCGGGTCGTGCCGGTCCGGA
Source organism: Actinomycetes bacterium (assembly GCA_025964635.1). GTDB lineage: Bacteria > Actinomycetota > Actinomycetes > Streptosporangiales > Streptosporangiaceae > RYN-230. The sequence continues at coordinate 2,805 of JAOPYP010000501.1, forward strand.
CGGGCGCCAGTTCAGCAGATCAGCTGCTCAGCGGCGGTCGCTGGAGTACAGGTACGGCCCGCGGCCGGCGGCGTCGACCGGGGCGGCCGCGGTTTCGCCGCGCACCCACCGGATCGCGGCCTGGAGGCCCTCGCCGTACTGCGGCGGCGGGTAGCGGCCCGGGTCCACCGGTACCCCGCCGGGACGGCCCTGCATCACGACCAGGTTGGCCGCGGCGTCCTCATAATGCAGGTGAGACGTGCTGGGCAGGCCGACCGACCGTCCGCAGAGCGGCGCGGCCGCGGTCTCACCCAGGACCCAGTCGAGCAGGTCGCGGACACCGCGCAGCCAGGCGGCGTTCATCCAGCCGGGCTCCCAGCGCCACGGGTGCCGGGCGTCCGAGGCCGACATGGGGTCGGGCAGGTCACCCTCCCGCAGCGCGTCCCGGGTGAGCTCGCGGACCTGGCGCATCTCCTCGTCGGTGCGCGCGTAGTCGCCGCGGGCGCCGATGAAACGGCCACGGTTGTCCGCGTGCACGGGCACCTCGTCGGTGCCGCCCGCGAGCCAGGCCAGGACCGCACGGGTCTCGCGGAACTGGTCACGGAAGTCGGCCGGCACCCCGGGCGGGGCGGTGGAACCCTCCGGCTCCGCCGCGGCCTCGGCCAGGATCTCCTCCCGCGACGGCGGGCAGCCCGGGGCCAGGGACAGGGTCACCGGCGACGGCCGGGTGCCGGTCAGCGCCCACTGCCAGGCCAGGGCGGTGCGGCCGCGGGGGCCCATCTCGTGCAGGCTCTGCGCGAGGACCGCCTCGACGTGCGGGCGGGGCCGCACGACCGCGGGACTGAGCTCGTCGGGCAGGTACACGGTGGTCACGGTCCCACGGTACGGGTGGTCGCTGACAGCGTCAGCCTGGTCCCGGTAAGCTGCGGGCGGGCCGTGACTGGCGCGCAGGGATGGGTAACCATCGGGGAGCGGCCCCGTCATCGGGACGAATGCCGGGCGCCTGGGCCTCTCCGTGAGCACTCTGAAACCGCGCCCCAGGAGGTTTCCATGTCGTCGTCACCGAGCACTGAGTCGGCCGCGTTCCGCAGCGCGCTGGACGTGGTCCGCGCCGTCGAGCCGGGAGTGGCCGACGCGATCACCGCGGAACTGGCCAGCCAGCGGGCCTCGCTCAAGCTGATCGCCAGCGAGAACTACGCCTCTCCGGCGGTCCTGCTGGCCATGGGCAACTGGCTCAGCGACAAGTACGCCGAGGGCACCATCGGGCGGCGGTTCTACGCGGGCTGCGCCCAGGTGGACACGATCGAGACGATTGGCGCCGGGCACGCGCGGGAACTGTTCGGCACGCCGCACGCCTACCTGCAGCCGCACTCGGGCATCGACGCCAACCTGGTCGCGTACTGGGCGATCCTGGCCCGCCGGATCGAGGCGCCCGCCCTGGAGCGGGCGGGCGCCCGGCAGGTCAACGACCTGTCTGAGGAGGACTGGTCGCGGCTGCGCCACGAGCTCGGCAACCAGCGGATGCTCGGCATGTCGCTGGACGCCGGGGGGCACCTGACCCACGGCTTCCGGCCGAATATCTCCGGGAAGATGTTCGACCAGCGGTCGTACGGCACCGACCCGGAAACCGGCCTGATCGACTACGCCGTGGTGCGTGAGACCGCCCGCGAGTTCCGCCCGCTGGTGCTCGTGGCCGGCTACTCCGCGTACCCGCGGCGGGTCAACTTCGCGGTGCTGCGCGAGATCGCGGACGAGGTCGGCGCGACGTTCATGGTGGATATGGCGCACTTCGCCGGCCTGGTCGCGGGCAAGGTGTTCACCGGCGACTTCGACCCGGTCCCGCACGCGCACATCGTCACGACCACCACGCACAAGTCGCTGCGCGGACCGCGCGGCGGCATGGTGCTGTGCCAGCCTGAGCTGGCCGAGGCGGTGGACCGGGGCTGCCCGCTGGTGCTCGGCGGCCCGCTGCCGAACGTGATGGCGGCCAAGGCCGTCGCGCTGGCCGAGGCCCGCCAGCCCAGCTTCCAGGAGTACGCGCAGCGCATCGTGGACAACGCCCAGGCCCTGTCGGACGGCCTGATCCGCCGCGGGTCCCGGCTGGTGACCGGCGGCACCGACAACCACCTGGTCCTCATCGACGTCGGCGGCTACGGGCTGACCGGGCGGCAGGCCGAGCAGGCCCTGCTGGACGCGGGGATCGTGACCAACCGCAACGCGATCCCCCGCGACCCGAACGGCGCCTGGTACACCTCCGGGATCCGGATCGGCACCCCGGCGCTGACCACCCGGGGGCTGGGCACGGCGGAGATGGACCAGATCGCGGGCCTGATCCACGAGGTGCTGAGCCAGGCCCGGCCGGGGACCACGTCCAGCGGCGCGCCGTCCAAGGCCACCTGCGCGGCGGACCCCGCGCTGGGCGACCGGGTGGCCAAGCAGGCCGCCGAGCTGCTCGCGCAGTTCCCGCTTTATCCTTCGGTCGATCTCGGCTGAACCCGGCTGGCCGGGCGATCAGGAAGCGAACTGGCCGAGCATCTGGCGGGCGATGTCCGGCCGGGGTGCGTTGCAGGCCGGGCAGCGCGGGCCCTGGCCCGGGACGTTGAGCCAGTAGCCGGCCACGGCCGCGCTGCTGGCCCGGATGGCCGCCGCCAGCTGCAGGCTGCTGACGACCGCGCCCGGAGGGTTCGTGGACAGCCCGGCCAGGACGGTCACGTGCGGGTTGGCCGCACGGGCCTGGGCTGCCGCGGCCCGGACGAACGCCCGGTAGGTCTGCGGTGCGCGTTCCAGGCTCTGCGCCTGGACCTCGACCACGCCGGCCACCCTGGCGATCGCGCCGACCAGGTTCAGCCGGAGGTACTGGCGCCACAGCGGGCCGCCGGAGCGGGGCTGCGCGGTGGCCAGGTCCAGCGCGGGGGCCACGATGAGGGTCAGGTGGTGAGCCCGGGTGATGGCCGCCGCCTCGCGCGCGCCCCGGACGGGATTACGCTGCTCGGCCACGGGCGTGTACGGCCAGACCTCGGGATCGTAGAGAACGGCCCGTGTGCCGGCCGGGAGCTGCCCGCCGTCCACCGCCTGCCGGAGCGCGCTGACCGCCGAGAACGTCACCACCGGCTCGGCCCCGGCGGCCGCCAGCGGTGGCTCGCCGGGGGTGAGGATCTCGAAGACCCGGGCCGCTTCCAGCCGGGCGGCCACCGACGGGTCGGACAGCACCTGGGAGAGGGCGCCCCGGGTCAGCATCCAGGTCGAGCGATCCCCCGGTGCCGTGCCGGCCGGTGCCGTGGTCCCCGAACCCGGCGGGCCGGGAACGGGCGAGGCCGGCGCGGATGTGGCCGGGCCGCCCGCGCGGGAGTGCGCGGAGCAGCCGGCCAGCACGCAGGTCACGGCCATCACCAGGCCGAGCACCCGCGCCGCGCGAGTCGTCAAGAAGCTAGCTGCACATTCGCCGTCATCCCGCCGAGCGGGGTGACCCGCTGGTGGCCGCTGATCCGCACGATCGCCTGGTAGGCCGTGCCGATTGAGGTGCTCACCGGGGTGGGCGAGACCTGCTGGATGGTGCCCCGGATCCCGCTCAGGCCCACCGCCGGGACAGCGACGGTGACCGGCTGGACCGCGTGCACCTGCTGGATCCCGCTCTCCGGGACCAGCATCGTGACCTGCCAGCTGCTCGAGGTGCGCAGGGCCAGCATGGGCAGTGCGGACTGTGTCGAGCTGCTCTTGACGTTGGCGGCCGGCCCCTCGGGCAGGAGGGAGAACGGCGGGGACTGCGAGCCTGAGGACTGCGACACCGAGGAGTAGCTCCGGATCCCGGCGGCCGTGACGGTCTCGCCCGTCTGGCCATTGATCGCGATCACGGTCCCGGCCGAGGGGGCGATGATCTGGGTCTCGGCCAGCTTGACCTTGTCGGAGGCGAGCTGGGCCTGGTCCTTGGCTAGCTGGGCCCCGGCCGCGGCGATGCTGGCCTTCGTGCCCGTGGTGGCGACGCTCGCCTTGAGCTGGGCCAGGCTCGCCCGGTCCGCGGCGATGGAGGCGTGGTCCGCGCTGATCGCGGCGGTGGTGGCCGGGGAGGTCTCGGTGGCGAGCACCTGGCCCGCCTTCACGGCCTGGCCCAGCAGGACCTGGACCTTGCCGACCAGGCCCGAGTTCGCGAAGTTCAGGTTGGTCACGCCGCTGCTGCTCACCGTGCCGGTGAAGGACCGGGCGTCGGAGCGCACGATCCGCGGCACGTACCAGACCGCGGCGGCCACGACGATCGCGAGGATCAGGATGCCGCCGATGACCTGCGGCGTGGTCACGGGCCGCCGGGCGGGCCCCTGGGCGGTGGCCACCGCCGCTGGCGCTGGCGCCGGAGGCGGGGCGGCGGGGACACCGGGAGCTAGCTCCGTCCCGGCCCCGCCCGGTGCCTCCTGCTCCCGCACCTGGTCCCCGGTCGCCACGTCCTGGGAATAGTCCAGGGCCTGGCGGCCGAGCGTCAGGTGCGTGCCGGATGAGTCTGTGTCCGCGCTCCCCGTCAGAGCCATGGTCCTCCGCCTCAGAATCAGTTCCCCCCACCGGACGTCGCCCGCATCGGCGCGGCGAGATCCAACGACCGGCAGGCCAGCAACGCCGGCATGCGTCCGCATAACGGCAGCAGGCAACTGGCGCCGGGTATTCAGCACCAAGCGCCTTGCCATTCGGGCCGGCTGTCGCGGTAGTCCCGGCGGGGATCCCGCCTATCCCGCGAATGCCCGCCTATTCTCTGCCGAACGTGAGCATACCGGACTCAGACTATGAAGTAGGGCAACTAATCGATAAGCCACATGTCGGTCCGGTTAATTCCGTGTAACGACCTTTATTGATATTCTCGACATGCAATGTAGGAAACAACTCTGTGACCCCCGCCACGTCTGGCCTAGGGCCCTGAGCAGGACGTTCGCTACCACGCTCCGTAAAGGAGTGATAACGCATCTGCCCATTCGGGACGCACTCCCCGCCCGGAACAGTCCCAAAGCAACAGTTAAGGTCGCAGGCCGGCGCGCGGAGCCTGGTAATCGCTTCATGTGTACATCACCCCCGATTTGCGCAGCCGACATCATCGTCTGATACGTTCGCACGCCATACGCCGGTAAAGAACCTTCTGAGGGGCCGCAGAGGATTTATGGATATACCAGCGCTCTTGGTGACGGCTGCCCTGCTTACCGCGCTCGTGGTCGCGTGCCTGCTGCCGGTGTACGCGGACAGCGCGGACGACCGCGGCGACGGGCGGACCGACGTGTTCATCCCGGGCTATGTCCGCACGCCCAACCACCGGCCGCGCACCTGGGCGTTCCTGGCCATCTCCGCGGTCCTGGGCCTGCTTTTCCTCGGCTGGAAACGGCCCTCGCTGCCGATGCTGTACTCCGAGGGCGTGCGCGGCGTGGCGGTGGCCCTGACCCACGATCCGGCCAGCGTGAACGGGTACGTCGCCCGGCTGAGGCCGGCTCTGGCGTTCTTCGCCGTCGCCTTCATCATCGCTATTTCCCTGGTCGTCCGGGCCAGGCTGGGCCGGCGGCTGGTCATGCTCTTGCACGTGCCGCTCTACCTGGCCATGACCCTGCTCACCCAGGCCCTCATGATCGCCGTCGGGATCGCCACCGGCTGGCTGGTGGCGCCGTTCGGCATCGAGGCCACGCTGGCCAACCTGCTCATCGGCGGCCTGGTGATCATGCGACTGACGTTCACCGCTTTCGCCCTGCCCCGGTCGACCACGGTCCCCCTGGTGCGCCGCAACCGCCGCTGGGACAACCTGCTCACCTGGTGTGCCCTGATCACCGTGATCACCGTGCTGGTGGGGCTGTACGCGTACATCTCCCAGCAGGCCAACCTGGGCTCGGTGTGGCAGGTCTTCGTGCCGCTGTACGCGGTGAGCATGCTGTTCCTGCTGATGTTCGCGCCGCTCTGGCTCCTCTGGTGGGCCAACCGGACTCTGCCCGAGCCCGGCCCGGACCGGCCGCCGGTGGACATCATCATCCCGGCCTACAACGAGCGGGATAACATCGTCCGGCTGCTGCGCTCGATCGACATCGCCGCCCAGCGCTACGGCGGCCCGGTCCGCGTGGTGGTGTCGAACGACGGCTCGGTCGACGACACGGCGGAACTGGCCGCGGCGGAGATCGCCACGTTCCGGTACGCCCACGCCGAGATCCTCACCAGCGTGAACGGCGGCCAGGCCGCCGCGCTGAACCGGGCCATCGCGATCACCGACGCGGAGATCATCATCCGGGTGGACGCCGACTGCGTGCTCGGTGAGGACACGCTCGTCTACACCGTGCCCTGGTTCCGTGACCCCGGGATCGGCAGCGTGGGCGCGATGGAGGAACCGCGCACCGACACCCGCACCTGGTTCCACGACATGCGCCGGCTGGAGACCGTCTTCCAGTTCCGGTTCGCCCGGCTCGGCCAGAGCATGGTGGACGGGATCGTGGTCATCCCCGGCACGTTCACCGCCATGCGCCGCGGCCCGGTCGAGGAGGCGGGCGGCTTCCCGGTCGGGATGAACGGCGAGGATTCCGACGTCACGATGCAGATCGGCCGGCTCGGTTACCGGGTCGTGGTGGACCCGCGGATCCGCTCCTACGAGGACGTGCCCCGCAGCCCCGGCGAATTCGTCGAGCAGCGCACCCGCTGGGCCCGGGCCGGCTTCCACGTGTACGCGCGGCACGTGCCGCTGCGCGCCGGGTCAGCCGGCCCCCGCGTCTGGTTCTGGACCCTGCGCCGCGGCTTCTCCTGGTTCTCCATCCAGGCCGGCCTGGTCGCCCCCATCTTCCTG
>JAOPYP010000511.1 GCA_025964635.1 Actinomycetes bacterium
CCGCCGAGGGCCACGATGAGGGCGTCCGAGGCGAGCCGTGACCATCGGCCGTTGCCGTTGGGGAACGGGTGGATGACCACCAGTCGGTACCCGAAGCGGATAGCGCACTCGTCGTTGCTGTACCGCGCCGCGCCGCTGTCGGCGAGCCACTCGCCCACGTCGGCTTCGACGTTGCGCATGTCCACGCGGACCTGCCAGTACGGGACGCCCAGGTTCCGATCGGTCGTCCTGTACTGGCCTGCCCAGGCCCAGACCTGGTCGTACATCCTGCGGTGGAGGCGCCTCAACCAGGCTTCCCGCGTTACTAACCCGGGCTGGAGTCTGCGACGCGAGAAGAAGAGCCAGGACATGGCCCGTGTGATGTTCTCCGCTTCCGCCCGGTTCAGCTCGTCGCGGGTAAGCACCGGAAGCCGCAGGCCCTGGCGTTCCTCATCGGCGAGCGGCGTGCCGCCCGGGGGTTCCGCGAGACGGTCAGTCATGCGGACCGTCACTCCACAGCCCGCCACGGTCGACCAGTTGCTGAGTGAGCTGGTCTTCCATCTCCTGGGTCTGTCCCGTGGCCTGGCCTTCGAGGCTCATCGTCTGTTCGACCGCCGCGACCTGCCAGTGGGCGAGTTCACGGGCCCGATCCCGCACCACCGTGTGCAATGGCCGCCGCGGGACCAGCAGATAGACGAGATCACATTCGAGGGCGTCGGCGGCCCGGCGCAGCGTATCCAGGCGGATCCGGTCCCCGGCCTCGGAGTGCTCAAGCCGGGTTACTGCCCCCGCCGTGGTGCCCATGCGCGCGGCCAGTGCGGCGGCGCTCATGCCCAGCGCTTCACGGATCGCGCGAACCCAGCCGTGGGGCGGGCGCGGGAAGCCCCTGAGTTGCTGCCACTCATCGAAGTGCCCGTCGAGCAGCCTTCGGCTGCGAACCGACACCTCGTTGGAGACCCTCGGCATTAGACCACCACCATCGTGAACTAGAGCTCACAGTCAGTACGCGTAATAGTGTACTACAGCTCAATTAAACTCCAGGTTATTGTGAGCTGTGGTGCACTATGAGACTGGCGAGCACCCGCACCCGGCGTTCCCTGAGCCGGCCACCGTCCTCCTGAGAGACGGGTCGCGGGGAAGGCGCCGGTAAACAGGGGAGGCGCCGGTGACATGAGCCGCACCGGGAGGCCGGTGACCGCTACCGGGAGGCCTACCCGGGCATCGTCGACACCGCGTTAGCCGCCCGGCAGTTCATGGCCCGCGCGGTCCGCTTCCTGGCCTGCGAGGCAGGCATCCGCCAGTTCCTCGACGGCGGCGCGGGCCTGCCCGCCGCGGACAACACCCACCAGGTCGCCCAGCGGGCCGCGCCGGAATGCCGGGTCGTGTACGCAGACAACGACCCCTTCGTGCTGGCCCACGCCCGCGGCCTGCTCACCAGCACGGAAGAGGGCGCCTGCGCGTACGTCCACGCGGACATGCGCGAGCCACGCACGATCCTCACCGCCGCCGCCGGCACGCTGGACCTGGCCCAGCCCACCGCCGTGCTCCTGCTGGGAGTGCTGGGTCACGTCAGCGACTACGCCGAGGCGCGGTCCATCGTCAGCGGGCTGCTGAACGGCCTGCCGCCGGGCAGTTACCTGGCCCTGGCCGACAGCGTCAGCAGCGGCCCGGCCCACCGTGAGGCCGGGCACCAGTACGCGCAGACCGGCGCCGTCCCCTACCAGCTCCGCGGCCCGGCCGAGATCCACGGCTTCTTCGCCGGTCTCGAGCCGGTCGAGCCCGGCGTGGTGCCGATAGCCGGCTGGCGGCCGGATCCCAGTCCCGTTCCCTCGGCCCCGGTCGGCACCCTCGGCGGGGTAGCACGCAAGCTTGCCCTAGCCTGACGTCCGGCCTTATCCAATAAGCTGGATCGGTGGCAGATCCCCGGGCGGAGATTCCGAGGCCGGAATCGCAGGGCGGCGTGCAGGTCATCGCGCGCGTCGGCCAGGTGCTGCGCGCGCTGGATGGTGAGACGCAGGGACTCAGCCTGGCCCAGCTGGCCGACCGGGTGGGCCTGCCGCGCTCCACGGTGCATCGCATCGTGACCGCCCTGATCGCCGAGAGCCTGGTCGCCACCGCCTCACCCGCGGGCCGGGTCCGGATCGGCCCGGAGCTGGCCCGGCTGGCCTCGGCCAGCCAGGCGGAACCCTGGAAAGATGCCGAGCCGTACATGCAGCGCATCTTCGGCGAGATCGGCGAGACCGTCGACTGCTCGGTCCTGGACGGAGACCATGTCCGGCTGATCCACGGGATTGCGGCGCATCATCACCTCCGGGTCACCGCCGACGTGGGCACTACGTTCCCGCTGCACTGCAGTTCCAAGGGCCGGGCCATCCTGGCGGCGTACTCCCCGGATGTGGCGGCCCGGATGCTGCCCGACCCGCTGGAGCGCTACACGGACAAGACCGTGACCAGCCGCGCCGAGCTTCTCGGGATCCTCGACACGGTGCGCAAGACCGGGATCGCTTACAACCGCGAGGAAGCCACCCCGGGGATCTGCTCGGCGGCCATCGCGATCCGCGGGTCATCGGGCGTGCTGCTCGCGATCTCCGTCCCGGTTCCCACCCAGCGGTACTGGAGCCTGGAGGAGAAGATCACCCGCGTACTGCTGGGAGTCCGCAAAGAGGCGCAGGCGGCGCTGGACCCGCCGGGCGCCTACGCCTAACGGCACCCTGTCCCGTATCAAGGGACAGGTATCCCGTAATATGGAATTCTGCGGTAAGGCGGCGGACGACCTGGCCGCGGGAGACCAGTAGCCGCGGAAGACCAGGCGGAGGCGCGGGTGCGGCTGTGCACGTTCAGGATGGCGGGGGGACCGCCGGAAGGCTGGCCGGGGCGCATCGACGGGGACCGGATCATCCGGCTGGATGCGCCCGACCTCATCTCGGTACTCAGCCAGCGCGCCCAGGTGGCCAGCATCGCCGCGGTGCCCGCGGCCGGGGCCGAACTGCTCGCCCCGGTGCCCCGGCCCCCGTCGGTGCGTGACTTCTTCGCGTTCGAGCAGCACATCGCCACGGCCCGGGCGAACCGCGGCGCGGACGTTCCCGCCGAGTGGTACGAGTTCCCCGCCTTCTACTTCACCAACGCGGCCGCGATCTGCGGTCCCGGCGCGGAGATCAGTTACCCGGCGGGGACGGCGATGCTCGATTACGAGCTAGAGGTGGCCGCCGTCATCGGCGCGGGCGGGCAGATCGGCGGGTTCACGATCATGAATGACTGGTCGGCGCGGGATATCCAGCGCAAGGAGATGCGGGTCGGCCTCGGCCCGGCCAAGGCGAAGGACTTCGCCACCAGCCTCGGGCCCGTCCTGGTCACCACGGATGAGTTCGATGGCTCGCAGGCCGTGATGACCGCCCGGGTCAACGGCGAGGAGCGGTCCCGGGGAGACCTCGCCGACCTGCATTACTCCTGGCCGGACATCCTCGACCAGGCAGCCAGGAACACCGTGCTGCGGCCGGGAGACGTCATCGGTTCCGGCACCGTGGGCACCGGCTGCATCCTCGAGCATGATGACGGGCGGTGGCTGGTCCCCGGCGACACGGTGGAACTCGAGGTGGCCGGACTCGGGGTGCTCCGGAACCGGATCGGCCCGCCCCGGGCACCGGCACCCCGCGCACCGGGCGCCTGACATGGCCGGGCTGGCCCACGGCGACACCTTCGACGTCATCGTCATCGGTGCCGGGCTGGTCGGCCTGGCCACCGCGCTGGCGCTGCTCACCGAGCGCCCATCGCTGCGGCTCGCCGTGCTGGACAAAGAGACCGCGGTCGGCACGCATCAGAGTGGCCACAACTCCGGCGTCATTCACGCCGGCCTCTACTACCAGCCCGGGAGCCTGAAAGCACGGTTCTGCGCCGCGGGACGGCTGGCCATGATGGAGTTCGCCGAGTCCCACCAGATCCCGTACCGGCGGACCGGCAAGCTCGTGGTGGCCAGCCGGGACACCGAGCTGCCCCGGCTGGCCGGCCTCGCCGAGCGCGGGCGGGCGAACGGGCTCGCGGTCCGGGAGATAGGCCCGGCCGAGATCTCCGAGATCGAGCCCTCGGTGCGCGGTCTGCGGGCGCTGCACATCCCGGAGAGCGGGGTGATCGACTACCGGCAGGTCAGCGCCGCGTACGCCGAGGACGTCACCAAGGCAGGCGGTCAGGTGCTGACCGGTCACGGGGTGCGCGGGCTGGCCCGCAGGCGGGACGGCTGGGTGGCCGAGACGGCCGCCGGAACCCTGCTGGGCCGGACCGTGGTGGCCTGCGCCGGGCTGCAGGCCGACCGTATCGCCGCGATGACCGGCCAGGGCGGGCGTGACTACCGGATCGTCCCGTTCCGCGGCGACTACTACACGTTCCGGCCGGCGGCCGCCGGCCTGGTCCGGGGCCTCGTCTACCCGGTGCCCGACCCCGCGTTCCCGTTCCTCGGCGTGCACTTCACCCGGGGGGTCGACGGGACGCTGCACGCCGGGCCGAACGCGGTGCCCGCGCTGGCCCGGGAGGGGTACGGCCGGCTCTCGGTGAGCGGCCGGGACCTGCTGGACAGCCTGCGTTTCCCGGGGCTGCGCCGCCTGGCCCGGGCCTATGCGGGGACGGGGGCCCTGGAGATCTGGCGCGACGTGGTCAAGCCGGCCTACCTGGCCGAGATGCGGCGTTACATCCCCGGGATCGCCGCCCGGGACGTCACGTTCGGGCCCTCCGGGATCCGGGCGCAGTGCCTGAGCCGGTCCGGGGCCCTGGTCGACGACTTCCTGGTCGAGGAAGGCGACGGTGTCATCCACGTGCTGAACGCGCCGTCACCCGCCGCCACCGCCTCCCTCGTCATCGGGAGGCACATCGCCGCGCGGGTGGCCGATCACCTGACCCGGTGATTACCTGGACCGCTGGGCGCCTACCTGCACCACGGCCATCGTGACCGGTTCGCCGCTCAGGTTGCGCCACACGTGCCGGGTGCCGTTCTGCACGACCGTGTCGCCCGCGCGCAGGTGGGTCAGCGCGCCATCGTCGAGTTCCAGCCACACCTCGCCGGAGAGGATGACGCAATAGTCCACGGTGTCCGTGGCGTGCATCCCAGGGTTACCTGGTTCCATCAGCTCCGGGATGCCCGGCGAGGCCACCCGCTGCTCAGCGTCCGCGGCGGCGGCGTCGAACCCGGGATCGCGGAACACCGAGTCCGGCGGGAAGCGCACGAGGACGAAGCAGGTCCCGCCGGGCAGCGGTATCTGGCTGGCGATGTGCCCGGTCGGATCCGGCGCGTCCCCGCGGACGCACGCCCCGGGGCCGGTGGCCCAGAGGATGGCCGTGCCCATGCCCGGGACGTGCACCAGGTCATGGCGGCGTGGTGCGGACCCGTCGCTGACGATCACAGCCTTCCCGGCCGCGTCGAGTCCGGTGACCACTCGGCGGACCTGCATCGGCGTTCTCCTCCGGGGGCCTGCTGACCAGCCGTTCCGCGAAATCTGGTGTCTTGACAAGCTTTGCCGGGCGACTCTAGTGTCTCGTCCTGCGGATTAACCCTACCGTATCGTGGGAGGATCTGGATGGTAACGGAGGCGGCCACCGGCCTGGAGTTCGTGGAGCTGAGTCACGAATGGGGTCACTACACCCCGGCCTTTCCCGGGTACGCCGACATCCAGATCCACCGGGTGGCGACCATCGCCAAGCAGGGCGTCCTGACTCAGCACATCGTGACCTCGATGCACCACGGCACGCACCTGAACGCCCCGATTCACCTGGCCCAGCGGGGCGCGGGCGTCGGCGAGCTGCCGCTGGAGGCGTTCTTCGGCACCGGGGTGGTGCTGGACGTGCCCAAGGGCGAGTGGGAGTACATCGAGCCGGCCGATCTCGACGCCGCGGGCGGGGTCCGGCCCGGTGACATCGTGGTGCTGAACACGGGCTGGCACCGCAACTACTCCGACAACATGGAGTACTTCGGCCACGGTCCCGGCCTCAGCGAGGCGGCGGCGCAGTGGCTGGCCGACCGGCAGGTGAAGCTCGTCGCCATCGACACCGCGACCATCGACCACCCGCTGGCCACCTCGCTGGCCCAGCAGCACCGCTTCGTCGGACCGCACATCGTCGAGCTGCCGCGGCGGTACGCCCAGCGCACGGGCGGCGACGTGCGCACCGACTTCCCCGCGTGGAGCCCGGCCGGCAAGCTCCTGGCCCGGGCCGGGATCCCGACCATCGAGAACGCCGGCGGCGACGTCGATGAGGTCAGCGGCAAGCGCGCCGCCTTCCATGCCTATCCCTGGTTCTGGCCGGAAGCCGACGCCTGCATCATCCGGTTCGTGGCCATCCTCGACCCCTCAGGCAGCTACCGGCTGGAGAGTGGATCCTGATGAGCAGCGAGGGCCTGCGGTTCTATAACCTCAGCCACCCCGTCGGCCACAACATGGTGCAGTGGCCGTCCCCGTTCAGCAAGCCGTTCGTCGCCAGCCGTCTCTACTATCACGCGATGCACGACTTCTACGCGGTCGAGTACGACGGCATCATGCACCGGGGCACGCACATGGACACCCCCGCGCACGTGGAGCCGGACCAGCCCTACCTGGATGGCTTCGATGTGTACCGGTTCT
>JAOPYP010000557.1 GCA_025964635.1 Actinomycetes bacterium
GTGCGCGGCCGGCCCCTGCGGGCCGGCGACGTGCCCGCTGCCCTCGCGGACACCGATCTCCTGGTCGCGGCCTCCGGCGCGGCCGCACCGGCCGTGCCCGCCGGCGAGGTGCGGGCGGCCCGGTCCCGGGGCCCCCACCGGCCGCTGTTCGTCCTCGACCTGGGTATGCCCCCCGGCGTCGAGCCGGCCGTCGGGCAGCTGCCCGGGGTCACGCTCACGGATCTCACCGCTCTCGGCCGGCACCTGGCCGGCCGCGACGTACCGGACCAGATCCCCCAGGTCCGCGCCATCGTCGCCGCCGAGGCGGCCGCGTATATGAACCGCCAGGAACAAGCCGCCGCGGCGCCCGTCATCGCCGCGATGCACGCCCACATCACGCAGCTCGCCGACGCCGAACTGGCCCGGCTGCAGGACCGGCTCCCGGGCCTCAGCGACCAGCAGCGGGCCGAGACGGCGGCAACCGTCCACCGCATCCTGCGCAAGGTCCTGCACCGGCCAACCGTCCGGGCCCGGCAGTTCTCCGCCGGCCCGGACGGGCCTGCCTATCTCGAAGCGCTGCGACAGCTGTTTGACCTCAGTCCAGGCCAGGCCGGGCCATGAGTAGCCTCCCGCGCCGCCAGCGTCCGCTGCGGCTGGGCACCCGCGGCAGCCCGCTCGCGCTGGCCCAGGCCGGCCAGATCGCCCGGCAGTTGCTGGAGCGGTGCGGCCGGCCGGCCGTCCTGGTCACGGTCACCACGCCGGGGGACGAGTCGGCCGCGCCGGTCGAACGGCTCGGCACGACCGGGGTGTTCACCACCACCCTGCGCGCGGCGTTGCTGCGCGGCGCGGTCGACCTCGTCGTCCACTCCGCCAAGGACCTGCCGACCGCGACGGTACCGGGGCTCCAGGTGGCGGCGTTCCCAGCCCGCGCCGACCCGCGCGACGCGCTGGTCTGGCCGGGCGGGACCAGCCTCAGCGCGCTGCCGGGCGGGGCGCGGATCGGCACCGGCTCACCCCGGCGGGCCGCCCTGCTGCGCGCCACCGGCCGCCACCTGCGGGTCGTGCCGGTGCGCGGCAACGTCGGTACCCGCCTGCGCAAGCTCGCCGGCGGCGAGGTCGACGCTCTCGTCCTGGCCGTGGCGGGCCTGTCGAGACTCGGACTGCTCGACGCCACCGTCACGCCGCTGCACCCCTCGCTGCTGATGCCCGCCCCGGCGCAGGGGGTGCTGGCCGTCGAGTGCCGGACCGACGACCCGGTCACGGCCGCCCAGCTGCGGACCCTCGATCACGCACCAACCCGGGCCGCCGCGACCACCGAGCGCGGCTTCCTCGCCGCGCTCGGCGCCGGCTGCAGTGCGCCGGTCGGTGCCCTGGCCACACTGGCCGCGGGGGCCGGAGGCGAACCAGCCGTCCGCCTGTCAGGTGTCATCGCCGCCCCGGACGGCTCCAGTGTGATCCGGGCGCAGGCGACTGGCGTGGCCGGCGACGGCGACGCGCTCGGCCGCCGGCTGGCTCACATGCTGCTCCAGGAGGGTGGCGCTGCCCTGCTCGACCGGACGCCGCACGGGATCCCCGCGATGCGATCGTGGTGAGCGACCTGGGCCCGGACGAGGTCGCGGGGCACGGCGGGATTCCTGCTAGCTGCAATGCCGCGACGCTGAATCCCTGTCAGCATGATCGAATGCCGCTGCGGTGCCTGCTCGTTGATGACAACCGTGCCTTCCTTGAGGCGGCCAGCGTTCTTCTGGAGCGTGAGGGCGTGACGGTGGCGGGCGTGGCCTCGAACACCGCCGGAGCACTCCGGCAGGCCCGCGCGCTGCGGCCGGACGTCATCCTCGTCGACATCGGGCTCGGCGACGAGAGCGGATTTGACCTGGCCCGGCTCCTGGCCCAGGACGGTGACGGGTGCGGCGCCCCGGTGATCCTGATCTCGATGGGTGCTGAAGCGGACTATGCGGATCTGATCGGCGAGAGCCCGGCCGCCGGGTTCCTGCCGAAATCGGAATTGTCGGCGCGGGGGATTGGCCGGGTCCTCGGCCACAGGCCGTAAACGGCGCGCGGGCCGGCTGGTCCTCACGCGCAGCCATTCAGTGCACTTGCAGCTAGCAGGAATATAGCCGGTCGGGCTAGCTGGGGCGGCAGATGGCCGCTGGCGGCGATGGCGGGTGATCGCCGGGGCGAAATAGTTAGGTGGCCGGGGCGTGATAAGGCAGGCCCCGGGCCCGCGTAAAGGAGAAAGCCCGATGAGTGACATGAGCCAGCGCCTTCTCCCGCACCGGCCCGCGCCCGAGGACACGGACTGGCGGGCCCAGGCCGCCTGCCGCGACGTGGATCCCGAGCTGTTCTTCCCGGTCAGCACGTCGGGTGCCTCGGTGCCTCAGATCGAGGACGCCAAGCAGGTATGCCGGACGTGTGCGGTGTGCGGAGCGTGCCTGCGGTGGGCCCTGGAGCGCGGCGAGAACGCTGGTGTCTGGGGCGGCACCACCGAGGACGAGCGGCGCAAGGTCAGGCTGCTCCGTCAGGCCGTATGAGGGATGAATGGGCGCTGGCCAGGAGGATGCAGATGGCGGACGTCGTCACGCGCGAACCAGGACCGGCAGTAACCGACCGGCCCTGTGCCGACTGCCTTGACCATTCGCTGGCGGCCGGGCGGGCCGGGCCGGCCGCTCCCCGCCAAGTCGCGTTCTGGCTGGTCGCCCTGGTTTTGACCATTACCATGCTCGGCACGACCCTGCCGACCCCGCTCTACGTCATCTACCAAGCTCAGTGGCGTTTCTCCGCGGCCGTCGTGACGGTGACCTTCGCCGTCTACGCCGCCGCGGTACTGGCCACCCTGCTGCTGGCGGGGCGGGCCTCCGACCAGGCCGGGCGCAGGCCGGTGCTGGCCGCCGCCCTCGGCTGCGGCGCGCTGAGCACAGTCGTGTTCATCCTTGCCCCCAACGTGGGGGTACTGTTCGCCGCCCGGATCCTGTCCGGGCTGTCCGCCGGCCTGATGACCGGCACGGCGACCGCCGCGCTCACCGAGCTGGTCCCGGCCTCGGCCAGCCGCCGGGCCTCCCTGGTCGCCACGGCCGCGAATATGGGCGGCCTCGGCCTGGGCCCGCTCATCGCCGGGCTCTTCGCCCAGTACGCACCCCAGCCAACGGTCCTGGTGTTCGAGCTATACCTGGCCGTACTGGCGGCCGCCGGCCTGTGCTTGCTCCTGGTCCCCGAAACGGTGAGCCCGCGCCAGCGGCCCGCTGTGCGCTTCGCCGGCCTGAGCATCCCCGAGCAGGGCCGGAGCGAGTTCATCGCCGCCGGCGCCGCAGCTTTCGCCGCCTTCTCCCTGCTCGGGCTCTTCAGCGCGCTGGCACCCACGTTCCTCGGGAACGTGCTGCACGAGCACAGCCATGCCGTCCAGGGTGCGGTCGTGTTCGGCCTGCTGGCGGCGGGGACCGTCACGCAGCTCCTGGTGGCCCGGTTCGCCAGCCGCCTGGTCATGACGGCTGGCCTGGGCGTGTTCCTGGCCGGGCTGGCCCTGATCGTCGCCGCCTTGTCCCGGGCCGACATGGCGCTGTTCCTGGCCGGGACGGTCGTGGGAGGCGTGGCCGTGGGTGCCGTCTTCCTGGGCAGCCTGGCCACGGCCAATCGCCTGGCCCCGCCCGGGCGGCGCGGTCAGGTCATCTCCACCTACTTTGTCCTGTGTTATAGCGGCCTCATTATCCCCGTGGTCGGCATCGGGGTGGCCTCCGAGTTCATCGGGGACTTCCCGGCCGTGCTCGCACTGTCTATCGTGCTCGCCGGAGTGTGCCTATTCTCCCTGCACCGCATCAGAAACTCCCGATAGCGCGGGGGATCGGGCGGCAGGATTCTGGCCGGAGGTCCGGGTGGCAGCGTTCTCGCGCCACCCGGACTTCCGCTAATGACCACAATGGCGCAGCCGCGCCCATTCCTCATCCCGGCAGGCGGCCAACCCGGCTACCGGCTAGCAGGGGTTCTGGCCGGATCACCAGGATGGTTGCAGCTAGCAGGAATCGGTTAGTTCCGCTAGCCGGGAGGATGAATGGCCGCTGGTCACGATGACGGCCGGACCACATACGCGGAATCGTTGAGCGTGTCACAGGAAACTCAAGGAGGAAGCAGATGGCGGACGTCATCACGCGCGAACCAGAATCGGTAGTAATTGCCGCTCCGCAATGGGCGGCAGCCACCCGGAAGTACGTCGTCGAGGCGATCGGCACGTTCTTCCTCGTCTTCACAGTCGCCGTCAGCGGGTTCAGCCACAGCACGTTTACCCCCTTTGCCGCCGGCGCGGTCCTCATGGTGATGATCTACGCCGGCGGGCACATCTCAGGCGGCCACTACAACCCGGCCGTGACCATGGCGGCGCTGTTGCGCCGTCGGATCGGGCTGGCTGATGCCGTTCCGTACTGGATCGTCCAGATCGGTGCTGGCCTGATCGCCGCAGTGGTCGCCCGCGCGGTCGTGAACCCGGCGACGGTCACGGCCCTGCACCCGTCCGGTCACGCCCTTGCGGCCACGGCCGTGGTGGAGCTGCTGTTCACCTTCGCCCTGTGCTACGTGGTGCTGAACGTGGCCACCAGCAAGGACCAGCTGGGCAACTCCTTCTTCGGCCTGGCGATCGGCTTCACCGTCCTGGCCGGCGCGTTCGCCGTCGGCGGGATCTCCGGCGGCGCCTTCAACCCGGCGGTCACCCTCGGTGTCGCCACCGGCGGCCTGTTCGCCTGGTCGACCCTGTGGGTCTACCTGGTGGTGCAGCTCGCCGCGGGCGTCGCCGCAGGCCTCACCTTCCGCGCGCTCAACCCCGACGACAAGTGATCCGGCCGGGGTCATCACCTCTAGCCGGGCGCAATCCCAGCCCGGTCAGCCACCCAGGACGGCCTGGGTTCCCATGCACAAAGGAGACGCAAGTATGACCAGCACACAGCCCAACCCGACCCAGACGACGGATGCCGGCATCCCGGTCGAGAGCGACACATATTCGCTGACCGTCGGCGCGGGCGGGCCGATCCTGCTGCAGGACAGTTACCTGATCGAGCAGATGGCCAACTTCAACCGGGAGCGGATCAAGGAGCGGCAGCCGCACGCCAAGGGCAGCGGCGCGTTCGGCCGGTTCGAGGTGACCGGCGACGTCAGCGCCTACACCAAGGCGGCGGTGTTCCAGCCGGGAACCACCACCCGGATGGTGGCCCGGTTCTCCACCGTGGCCGGGGAGCGCGGCAGCCCCGACATGTGGCGCGACCTGCGCGGCTTCGCGCTGAAGTTCTACACCACCGAGGGCAACTACGACCTGGTCGGCAACGACACGCCGGTGTTCTTCATGCGGGACCCGATCCACTTCCAGAACTTCATCCGCTCCCAGAAGCGGCTGGCCAAGGTCAACCTGCGCTCCAACGACATGCAGTGGGACTTCTGGACGCTGCTGCCGCAGACGGCGCACCAGGTGATCTGGCTGATGGGCGACCGCGGCTTCCCGAAGGACTTCCGGCACATGAACGGGTACAGCTCGCACACCTACATGTGGATCAACGCTGAGGGGGAGCGTTACTGGGTGAAGTACCACTTCATCTGCGACCAGGGCATCGAGTTCCTGACCCAGGCCGAGGGCGACCGGCTGGCCGGCACCGACCCCGACCTGCACACCAAGGACCTGTACGAGGCGATCGAGCGCGGGGACCACCCGGCCTGGACGCTGAAGATGCAGATCATGCCGTACGAGGACGCCAAGACCTACCGGTTCAACCCGTTCGACATCACCAAGGTATGGCCGCACGGCGACTACCCGCTGACCGAGGTCGGCCGGTTCACCCTGGACCGCAACCCGGCCGACTACCATACCGAGATCGAGCAGCTGGCCGTCGCGCCGGCCAACCTGGTGCCCGGCATCGGGCCGAGCCCTGACAAGCTGCTGCTCGGCCGGCTGTTCTCCTACCCGGA
The DNA here is from genome assembly GCA_025964635.1 of Actinomycetes bacterium. GTDB lineage: Bacteria > Actinomycetota > Actinomycetes > Streptosporangiales > Streptosporangiaceae > RYN-230. The sequence continues at coordinate 5,917 of JAOPYP010000557.1, forward strand.
CGCGCACCGCGCCCGGCTCGGCGTGAACTACACGCAGATCCCGGTCAACGCCCCGATCGCGCCGGTACACGCCTACAGCAAGGACGGGATCGGGCGGGTCCACAACGTCAGCGACCCGGTGTACTTCCCGAACTCGAAGGGCGGCCCGCAGGCCGACAGCCTGCACAACCCGCCGCCGAGCTGGTACGCCGACGGCGACCTCGTGCGCACCGCCTACGAGCTGCACGCCGAGGACG
>JAOPYP010000572.1 GCA_025964635.1 Actinomycetes bacterium
CTGCGGCGCCGCCTACGCCGGGGTCGGCATCCCCGCGTGCGCCGGCACGGCGCGGGCCGCGGCGGATCAGGTGCTGGCCGGCCTCCGCGTTGGCAGCACACGAGGGCAGCACGGAGAATAGGAGCCATGGGAACGACTGAAGGCATCGCGGCAGAAGGTATCCCCGAGGGCCCTATCTCCCAGGAGGACGCGGGCGAGACGGCCGGTACCGGCACGCTCCCGGACGACCCGTTTCCGGAGACGCAAACGCAGCGGCTCCGCGCCCGGGACCTGAACGAGCTGATCCGCTACACGATGTGGTCCGTCTTCCGGATCACCGGCTCGGGCGCGCTCGAGGCGGCCGCCTCGGTTACCGGCGTCGGCCGGGACGGGCTGGCCGGCGAGATCGCCGAGCTGACCCAGCAGGCGGCGGGCAAGGACGTGGTCACCCGCGGCTGCTACGACCTGCAGGGGCTGCGGGCCGACGCCGATTACATGTTCTGGTGGCACGCGCCGTCCTCCGACGACCTGCAGGAGATGTACGCCCGGTTCCGGCGGACCGCCCTCGGCCGGGCCAGCGAGCCGGTCTGGTCAGCGATGGCGCTGCACCGGCCCGCGGAGTTCAACAAGAGCCACGTCCCCGCGTTCCTGGCCGAGGAGGAGCCCCGCGCCTACGTCTCGGTGTACCCGTTCGTGCGGTCCTACGAGTGGTACCTGATGGACGCGTCGCAGCGCCGTGAGCTGCTCGCCGAGCACGGGAAGATGGCCCGCGAGTACCCCGACGTCCGGGCCAACACCGTGGCCTGCTTCTCGCTCAACGACTACGAGTGGATGCTCGCGTTCGAGGCCGACGACCTGCACCGGATCGTGGACCTGATGCGGCACCTGCGCGGGGCCCGGGCCCGGCTGCACACCCGGGTCGAGATCCCGTTCTACACCGGCCGCCGCAAGCCGGTGCACGAGCTGATCGCCTCCCTCCCCTGAGGCTGCCGGGCCCTAACGCTGCCGCCCTGGGCAGCTGGCCCGGGACTGGTGCCCTGGGCTGAGGGTGCGCCGTCGCCCCCGCCCGGAAGCTCAGGTCTTGACCGCGGCCGCCTCCTGGCCTCCAGGGTCCACCGCCAGCTGGGCTTCGCGCCGCGCCAGGTGCGACGGCCACCAGTTCCAGCGCCCGCAGAGCACCACGATGGCCGGGACCATCAGCGTGCGGACCAGGAACGTGTCGATCAGCACGCCCAGCGCGATGGCCGCGCCGAGCTGCTTGATCTGGCTGGTGGCGCCGGTGACGCCCGCGGCGCCGAACGTCGCGGCCAGGATCAGCCCGGCCGAGGTCACCGTGGTGCCGGTGTGGTGCGCCGCGGTCCGGACCGCGGCCCGCAGCGGCGCATGGTGCGCCTCCTCCCGGATCCGGCTCATGACCAGGATGTTGTAGTCCTCGCCCAGCGCCATCAGGAAGATGAACAGCAGGAACGGCAGCACGAAGTTCAGCCCGGACTCACCCGCCCCGATCTGGAAGATCAGCACCGCGATGCCCAGCGCCGCGAAGTAGCTGAGCAGAACGGTCCCGACCAGGTAGAGCGGGGCCACCACGCTGCGCAGCAGCAGGCCCAGCAGCAGCGCCAGCAGGACGATCACGATCGGGACGATCTCCTTCAGGTCGCTCTGCGACACGCTGCTCACGTCGTAGGACGACGGCGCGAGCCCGGCCACGCCGCTGTCGGTGGCGCCCACGCTGTGCTGCACGCTGGTGGTGGCGCTGCGCATGGACGGCGTCGCGTTCAGCGCGGCAGTGGTCGTCGGCGAGCCCGCCGACAGCGAGGTGTAGAACTGCACCGTCTTGCCGTCCGGGCTGATGAACTGGGCCAGCGACCGGTACAGGTCGTACTGCTGCGCGGGCACCGGGGTCCCGGCCGGCTCGGTGGCCGGCAGCTTCCCGGGCGGCCCCAGCTGCTGGTACAGGCTGCCCAGCTGGGCCGTGGTCAGCTTGGTGCCGTTGGGATCGAACGGGCCGGTGACCGAGGCGAAGACCGCCTTCCCGGCCAGGTCGTTCTCGGCCTTCTGCACGGGATCCAGGTTCTTCCACACCGAGGACTTGTAGACCATCAGCACCTGGGTCGGGTTGGCCACCGCGGCCGGGTAGTGGTTGTTGATCACGTTGGTGCCGTTCGCCGACTGGCTCCCGGCCGGGCCGGTGGTCTGGCCGCCGAAACCGCTGGAGGTGTACGCGGCCGCGAACACGCCCAGCACCCCCAGGAACACCACGCCGGCGACCAGCGTGACCACCGGGTGCGCGATGACGTGGTCAGCCAGGCGGGCGTAGGCGCCCTCCTTCGTCGCCGTCCGGACCGGGCGCGGCCAGAACACCGCCTTCCCGAACACCCCGAGCAGCGCGGGCAGCAGGGTGAGCGCGGCGAGCAGCATCAGCGCGACACCCAGCGCGAGGGCGGGGCCGAGCCCCGAGTACAGGCCGAAAGAGGCCAGCAGCAGGGTGAGCAGGGCCACGATGACCGTGCCCGCCGAGAACGTGATCGACTCGCCCACGTACCGGCCCGCACGCTCGATGGCCAGGTGCGCCGGCGCGCCCCCGGCCATCTCCTCGCGCACCCGCATGATGAAGAACAAGCCGTAGTCGGTGCCCGCGCCGAGCAGCAGCACGGTGAGCATGGTCTCGGTGATGGTGGACACCTGGAGCCCGGCCTTCGACGCCTCGGCGATGATGGCGCCGGACATCAGCAGCACCCAGATCGCGGGCAGCAGGGTGACCAGCGGCGCGCCCACCGCCCGGAACACGATGATCAGCATGACCAGGATGACCAGGACCGACAGGTCCTCGGTGAGCTTCTGGGCGTGGGCCTGGGAGTTCTGGTTGTCCACCGCGCTGGGCAGTTGCCCGGTGAGATACGTGGACAGGCCGGCCGGCAGCGCGAAGCTGCTCATCGTGGAGCGGATGGCCGCCACCGTGGGGGAGGCCTGGGTGCTGGAGGTCAGCACGTTGATGACCAGCTGGGCCTTGTCCACCTTGCCGTCCTTGGACAGGCCCTGGTCGGAGACCGAGACGACGTGATCGTCCTTGGCGATCTTGTTCTGGAGCTTGGTGATGGACTGCAGGTCGCTGGAACTCAGCGTCGACTTGCCCAGCACGACCAGGGTGCCGGTGGTGTCGTTCGTGGGCTGGAAGGGCGCGGCCAGGTTCATGGCGTGCACGCTCGGCGAGCCGGCCGGCAGGAACGAGCTATTGTCCGTGTTAACGGCGCTGGACAGCGAGGGGAAGAACGCGATGCACAGGGCCCCGGCTACCAGCCAGAACGCGATGATCGCGTACCGGAACCGGATGGCGAAGCGGGCCAGCCCGGCCATGAAGTTCCCCATAGTCCGCCCCCCGGACAGCATCCACGCATACGTCACCGGGACCGTACCCAGCCGGGGAATTGCTAAATGCGAGTAGATCGCCTATTCCCAGGGCGAAGCGGGGGCGGCCCGGGTCAGCTGTCGGCGGGCTCCAGGGTCAGCGACACGGAATTGATGCACCAGCGCTGGTCGGTGGGCACCTCGTAGCCCTCGCCCTCGAACACGTGACCGAGGTGGGACTCGCAGTTGGCGCAGCGGGCCTCGACCCGGCGCATGCCGAGCGAGTTGTCCTCGATGAGGATCACCGCGTCGTCCTCGGTGGGCTGGTAGAAGCTGGGCCACCCGCAGTGCGAGTCGAATTTGGTGTCGGACCGGAACAGCTCGGCCCCGCACGCCCGGCAGCGGTAGACACCCTCGGCCTTGGTGTCCGTGTACTCCCCGGTGAACGGCGCCTCGGTGCCCGCCTGGCGGAGGACCCGGTACTCCTCAGGGCTGAGCACTTCCCGCCATTCGGTCTCTGTTCGGCGCACCTTGTCCATGCCCGTGAGACTACCCGGCCTCCATACCGCTACCCTCGACTCGGCGAGATCACGGAGGCGTTGACTCATGGAGTGGCTGAATGAGCCGGCTAGCTGGCAGCGGACCGACGACGTCTTGCAGGTGAACGTCGACCCGGGCACCGACTTCTGGCGGGTCACCGGCTACGGCTACATCCGGGACAGCGGCCACGTGTACGGCGAGGTGCTGGCGGGCGACCTGGACGTGGCCGTGCGGATCCGCGGGAACTGGTCGGCGCAGTACGACCAGGCGGGCGTCATGCTCCGGGCGGACGAGCGGACCTGGCTGAAGACGGGGATCGAGTTCTTCGAGGGCCGCCCCCGGCTGAGTACCGTGCTCACCCTGGGCATGTCCAGTTGGTCGGTGGCGAACCTGCCGGACGACGCGGACGACGTGGCGCTGCGGCTCTCGCGCCGCGGTGACGCGGTCGAGATCCGCTACAGCACCGGCGACCGCCCTCCGGACCTGGCCGCCCTGGTCTACCTGCCGCCGGACAGTGAGCTGCTGGCCGGAGTGATGTGCGCCGCCCCCGAGGGGTCCGGGTTCAGCGTGTCATTCCACGAGCTGCGCATCGCCGGCCGTGACTAGCCCCGGCCTTCGGGGCGCGGCGCGCACCTGAAAGAAGACCCCCGGGGCGCTTACCGGGGCAGTTCAGCGACGCCTTGCGCCACCGCGCACGGCGCGCACAGCGGCATTTCCACGTCACCGTCCAGGCTGGTGCTCACCCGCCGGGTGATGACCGCGCGCTTGTCACAGATGCCGACGTCGTCGGGGTGGGAGCGGGAGCAGGGACATTCGCAGTCACGCCGGGTGAAGACGACGGTGATGCGCCATTTCTCCAGCACCGCGCGGATCGCCGGGTCGGTCGTGAGCTTGCGGAACGCCTCGCTGGTCACGGCTGCCGTCTGCTCCGCCCACTCGGACACCACGGCCGTGGTGGCCTCCCAGGCCGCAGCGAACTGCCGTAGCGGGTTGTTCCCGTCGCTGCTCACCCCCCTATCTTCTCACCTGGGGCTGGCGGTGACCAGGCGGAACCAGGGTCGGCGTTGACCAGTCGGAACCCAGGCTGTCCGGGGGGACGACCCCCCTGGACCCCCGCCATCCGCAGCCTCGGCCGGAACCCGCCTGCGGCGGGCCCGGCCTCCAGCCGCAGATACACGACGGTGACCACCGAAGGCACGGTTCTGCCTTGTCCGGAAGTCGAGGGGGGTCGCCCCCGGACGACTAGAGCGTGACGTGGTGCACCGGCTCCGGGCAGGCCGAGGGCCGGATCACCACCTGATCCACCTTGCCCGCCGCCTGCACGTCACCGAGCACGGCCCGGATCCGGGCCACGTCGTCCTCGCCGGCCGACACCATGAGCTGCCGGACCGGGGCCCGCATGGACAGCCGGGCGGCCGACTTGGCCCCGCGCACCGCGGCGATCGCGGCGGACGCCGCGCCGAGCAGCCCCGTATCCGCG
>JAOPYP010000437.1 GCA_025964635.1 Actinomycetes bacterium
CCGCCAGCCTGGAGCCTGGTCTGGTGCCCGCTAGGAAGGCCCGTCCAGACACGTACTGAGGAGCCATGATCGCCACCCGGCCCGTCCGGCTGATGGCCGCGGCGGCCCGTGAAGTCTGCGGGGCCGCCGTGCTCACCGCGGTCGCCAGCGTGCTCACCGGCTGCTCGGTGTCCGCACCGCACCGGGGGCACGCATCCCCGCCCGGGCGAGCACCATCCGGGGCCTTGACCCCGGCCGCCCTCACGCCGGGGGGCCGGCCCGTCTGGATGCTGACCCGGGCCGCGCTCGCGCAGGTGGCGAAGGAACCCGCGGTGCTGGCCGGACTGCAGCGGTCCCGGGTCCTGGAGATCCTGCACCCCGGCCAGAAGCCGCTGGCCGTGGCCGGCGCGCTGCCCGTGGTGACGTTCTCGGCCGTCAGCGACCTGGACCAGGCGGTGTCCGGCGGCCAGCTACCCGACGGCACGCGCGCCCTCCTGTACGACCCGGAGACCTGGGCGCTCACGCCGCGCACGGAGCAGCTCAACCCGGCCGGGGCTGCGCGGCGGGCCCAGGACATCGCGCACGCGCACGGCCTGTCGCTCATCGTGGCCCCGGCGCTCAACCTGAGCACGGCCAGCCCGGCTCCGGGCGGCGGCCCGCGGTGGCGGCAGTTCCTGCGGCTGCGCCTGGCCGGCGCGATCGCCAAGGTGACGGACGTCCTCGAACTGCAGGCGCAAAGCCTGGAGCGGAGCACCAGCACGTATGCCGAGTTCGTCCGCGAGGCGGCCGCGCAGGCGCGGGCGGCCAATCCGCGGGTGGCCATCCTGGCCGGGCTGTCCACCAACCCGCCGGGGGCGGAGGTCACCAGCCAGCAGCTGGCCGCCGCGATGCATGCCACCCGCGGGATCGTGGACGGTTACTGGCTCAATATCCCGGGCCGCGGGCCGCGCTGCCCAACCTGTAACTCCCCGCGGCCGGACGTGGGCCGGGCGGCGCTGCGGGCCGTGTTGTGAGCCAGCCGGTCCCAGACCACTGACTTGAGGGCGGCATCCTCCCGGCGGGAGACGCGGGATCACCAGTGGCCCGGCGGGCGGGGGACGCGCTGGGCTGGCGCACCGGAAGCGGGCCAGAGGGATGGGGCGGGTAGGCGCTCGGCTGGCGCACAGGGAACGGCCCCGAGGGATGAGCAGGGTGCGCGCCGGCGTGACGAACCGGGATTGGGCGGGAAGGATGACCGGAGGCCGCGCCCACGGCGGGCCCGCGGTCCGTTCCCGCGGCCAGGCTGCCGGTGAGGCGGTCCCGGGCGTGCCGGCCAGGCCTGCGGGCCACCCACCAGCCCGGGATACCGAGGACCATCACCGGCAGGCCGATGGCGAAGACCAGCCGCAGCACCCCCAGCTCCTGCAGGCTGAACGGGATCAGGGCGTGAGTGAAGCGGGCGGCGTACAGCAGGAGCGCCGCGGTCGCGGTGGCCCACGGCAGCCGCCACCGCGTCACCACCAGGTCGACCACGACCGTGCCGAGCAGCGCGCCGGAGGTGTAGTAGGCGTACACCCCGGGATCGAGCAGGATCCGCGCGGCCACGGCGACCAGCAGCACGGCGGGCCACCGTCCACGGCGGACGGCCACCGCCCCGCCGGCCATCCCGAGGACCAGCTGGGCGGAGCGGTCCCACCACGGGGTCCGGGGATCCATGACGCCGAGCACGCGCAGCGCGGAGGAGTGGTCGTTGGGGATGGTGAACCGGGTGACGGCGGACACGGTCTTCGGGTCGGCCAGCAGGAACGGCAGCCAGACGACCGCGATCCCGCCGGTGAAGGCGGCCAGCGCGGTCAGCCACTGCCGCCGGGGCAGGGCCAGCAGCAGCACCACGAACGCGGCCGCCCACGGCTTGGCGTCGACCGCCGCCGCCAGGGCCAGCCCGGCCCAGACGGGATGGCGCCGGGCCACCGCATGCATGGCGGCTACGGAGAATCCCAGCGCGAGCAGGTCGTCCAGGTGCGCGAAGTGCGTGGTCAGCTCGGTCCACACCGGCAGGAACAGCAGCCCCGCGAACAGCAGCCGGGAGCGGCGCCCGCGTTCGGCGACGGGCAGCAGCCGCCACACCGCGGCCAGCATCAGGGGGCCGGTCAGTGACATGACGGCGACCGCGGCGGCCTCGCCGTTGCCAGGGCCGAGCGTCCTCAGCACGCCGGAGAGGGCCAGGGCCAGCGGGCCGATCTGCAGGTCCGGATGAGCCGCGTACAGCTGCAGGCCGGCGCCCGGCGCGTTGGCGAACAGGAGCCGACCGCCCTGGGCGAAGAAGTGCCACGACTGGCCCGCCATGCCGGCCTGGAACATCACCCAGGCCAGCGCCCACGGCCACAGCACCCACCACGGCCACGTCGCCCTGGCCCACAGGGCTATCCGGGCCGGCAGAGCCTCGGCCGTCCCGTCCTGGACGGCCCGGGGGTGCGCCCCCGGAGCCGGGGCCGTCCAGCCTCGCGCAGCCGTGTCCTGGCCCGGCTTCCTGAACCAGTCCGACGGGGGCCACGCCTCCGCGGCGTCCCCCACGCCGCGGGTCGTCCCGGAAGCGGTGGGAGGCCGCGCAGTCATCGACCGGCCGCCGCCCGAGGCGCCGCGGCCGGTGAGTACGGCGGTCAAGCCAGGACCATCGCTACTCCGGTGCTACTCGTCACGGCGGCGGGCGGCGCGCCTCGGCGGGGAGCAAAATCGTGGGGATTCACGCCGTTAGTATGGCCGCACTCGCGAAAGGGGATAGGGCGAACATACGACTTATTAACTCTTCCAGTACCTTCTTTATTGGCCGGTAAGGAATCCGTAAGACCCGGGACGGGGCCTGGGAGGCTGGTATATCCGTTGCGGGCCGGGACGCCGGCCTGGTTACCTCGGCTGAGGGTATCGCCAGCAGCCGGAAGGGGACCAGGGTGGGACACGTCGAGGTGGCGCACGTGCATCACGCGCTGCCGGACGGGCGGGTGCTCCTCGACGACGCCTCGTTCCGGGTCGGCGAGGGCACGGTCGCCGCGCTGGTGGGGCCGAACGGCTCCGGGAAGACCACGCTGATCAGGCTCATCGCCGGAGATGTTACTCCCCAGTCCGGCACCGTCACGACCAGCGGCGGGCTGGGGGTGATGCGGCAGTTCATCGGGGGGATCCGGGGGGTCGTCCCCCCGGGCCAGCAGAGCATCGGGGGGATCCGGGGGGACGGCTCCGGAGGACATCATCCCCTTGGGCACGCCGGCGCGGAGCCGGTGGTTCGCGACCTGCTGGTCTTCGTTGCGGAAAAGAGGGTGCGCGAAGCCGCAGCCCGGCTGGACGCGGCGGAAGGCGTGATGCAGGCGCGGGGCGGCGAGCAGGCCCAGTTGCGGTACGCGGCCGCGCTGGCCGACTGGGGCGATGCGGGCGGGTACGAGGCCGAGGTGCTGTGGGACGCGTGCACGGTCGCGGCGCTCGGCCTCGGGTACGAGCAGTGCCGCGAGCGGGGTGTGGGCACGCTGTCCGGTGGCGAGCAGAAGCGGCTGGTGCTGGAGGCGCTGCTGCGCGGCCCGGCCGAGGTTCTGCTGCTCGACGAGCCGGACAACTACCTGGATGTGCCGGGCAAACTCTGGCTGGAAGAGCAGCTGGACCAGACGCGCAAGACGGTCCTGCTGGTCAGCCACGACCGGGAACTGCTGGCCAACACGGCGCAGCGGATCATCAGCGTCGAGGACGGCAGTGTCTGGGTGCACGGCGGCGGGTTCGCCAGCTACCCGCAGGCCCGGCTGGACCGCAACGAGCGGCTTGACGAGTTGCGGCGGCGGTGGGACGAGGAGCACGAGAAGCTCAAGCAGCTGGTCCGCACCCTCCGGCAGAAGGCCTCCTACAACGACGGCATGGCCTCCCGGTACCAGGCGGCCGTTACCCGGCTGAGCCGGTTCGAGGACGAAGGGCCGCCGGAACTCGCGCCCCGGGAGCAGAACGTGCGGATGCGGCTGCGCGGCGGCCGGACCGGGAAGCGGGCCGTGATTTGCGAGGACCTGGAGCTGACCGGCCTCATGCACCCGTTCGGTCTCGAGGTCTGGTACGGCGACCGGCTGGCCGTGCTCGGCTCCAACGGGTCGGGCAAGTCAAGCTTCCTGCAGCTGCTCGGCGGGAGTGACGTCGCTCACGAGGGAGTCGCGCGGCTCGGTGCCCGGGTCGTCCCGGGACTGTTCGCGCAGACGCACGCCCGTCCCGACCTGGCCGGCCGGCGGCCCGTCGAGATCCTGATGACCGAGCACGCGATGCAGCGCAACGAGGCCATGGCCGCGCTGGCCCGCTACGAGCTCCAGCACTGTGCCGAGCAGCCGTTTGGCACCCTGTCCGGCGGCCAGCAGGCCCGGCTGCAGATCCTGCTACTCGAGCTGAGCGGGGTCACCCTGCTCCTCCTCGACGAGCCGACCGACAACCTGGACCTGGCCAGCGCCGAGGCACTTCAGGCGGGGCTGGGGTCCTATGAGGGCACCGTTCTGGCGGTCACGCATGACCGGTGGTTCGCGCGGTCCTTCGACCGGTTCCTCGTGTTCGGGGCGGCCGGAGACGTCTATGAGTCAGGCGACCCGGTGTGGGATGAGACTCGTGTGGCCAGGCCCCGGTAACAGAAACAGTTGCTAGTCTGCATGGAGCGTAAGGAGCCTGGCCGCCCCTTCCCGGGCCGGCTCCGCGGTTGCCGAGGTGAAGGGTTCCGCACCGTGAAAAAGTTGCTGCTGCTGCTCGCTCTGGCGGGGGCTGGCGTATTCGCTGTCTGGCGCAAGGTTCAGTCTGACCGCGCCGAGCTCGATCTGTGGACCGAGGCGACGACCAGCGACGAGTAGGCCAGGCAGCGCCCGGCCCGAGCGGCCGGGCTGACGACGGGGGTTCCAGGTGAGCAGCGCGACGCCGGTCACGCTGTTGTGTTGCGGCCTGCTCGGGGTCACCGCGGACGACGGCGGCATCCTGGAACGGGCGTTCACCGAGGCCTTCGCTACCCAGGGTATTGTCCCTGGCACCGCCGCCTACGCCCGCAGCATGGTCCACGTGCACCAGACCCGCGGCCAGTCGGCCGTGGACGTGTTCCGCGCGCTGTTCCCCGACGCCCCGGGCCGCGCCGAAGCCGCCACGCTGGCCTTCGACCGCTCTTACCGGCTGGCCGTCGACCGGTCCGGGCTGGCGCCCATGCCGGGCGCGTCCGAGGCGCTGCAGCAGATCCGCGGGTCCGGGGTCCGGGTGTGCTTCATCACCGGGCTGTCCCGGGGCCTGCTGGGCCTGGTGCTGGACACGCTGGGCTGGTGGCGGCAGGTCGACCTGGTGCTGTGCCCGGAGGACGCGCCGCGCGGCTACCCGTGGCCCGACCCCATGCTGTGCGCCATGCTCCGGCTCGGGGTGACCGATGTCCGCGAGACGGCCTACGCCGGGGGCACCGAAAGCGGCATCCTGTGCGGCCGGCGGGCTGGCGCCCAGGTCGTGGCGGGGATCCTGACCGGGGGGCATACCCGGGACCGGCTGCAGCGGGCGGGCGCGACCCACCTGCTGGGCAGTTTTGCGGAGCTTCCGGAGGTGCTGGCCGCCGAGGGCGCCGGGCCGGTCATCGACCCGGGCGGGGGTCCGGTAGCGCGGCCTGGCTCTGGGCCCGGGGCGCAGCCTGGGTCTCCCCCGGCTGAGGCGGCGCCGCTGGCGCCGCCCCCCTGACGGGGCAGCCCGACCGGGTAGCCTGGTACCGCCGTTGCGCGGGGCTATAGCTCAGCTGGAAGAGCACCTGCTTTGCAAGCAGGGGGTCAGGGGTTCGAGTCCCCTTAGCTCCACTTCCCGATTTCAGGTCTCTGGCCAGGTCAGACGCTGTTAATTCCGGTTCTCCCCGTATCGCGGGCGTGGCTCGCGTGGGCCGCCTGGGGCGGTTGGGAGGAATTTGGGAGATCATCTTCTCCCTGTCTCCTGGTGTCGCCTGATTCCGGTGGGTCACCTCTGCTGTCAGCAGCTCGTCGAGCAGTGGGACGGGTGAGCGCGGGGCGATGGCGGCTCGGGCGCGTAGGGAGTCTTCCCACCGGGTCTGGAGGGCGTGCTTGAGGTCGTCGCGCATCCGGTCGGAGGCGTGGGTGTAGAGGCCGCGCATGCCGGGGACCTGGTGGCCGAGGCGCTGCTCGGCGAGGATCTCGGGGATGCCGTCCTCGGCCATCCAGGTCTTGTGCCCGTGCCGCAGGCCGTGCACGGTCAGGCCTGGCTTGATCGGGAGCCAGCAGGCGGTGGGTACGTCGTCGCGGACGGCCTGGATGCCCCGGCCGTGCGGCGGTGCGTAGTCAGCGGACGCGCCTGCGGGTGGCCAGGCGGCGATGGGGACGCCGGGCCAGGTGGTGGCGTCGGCGATGACGAGCTTAGGGGGTCGGCCGTCTTTGGCTTCGTGGCGTCCGTCGCAGGCCGGCCGGAAGACGCGGCGGGCGTAGTTGCTGCGCCGGTAGTGGCCACCGTC
>JAOPYP010000441.1 GCA_025964635.1 Actinomycetes bacterium
CGCCCAGAACGGACTGGTATGGACCTGCAGCTGACCGGCAAGCGGGCCGTCGTCACCGGCGGCAGCCGCGGCATCGGATACGCGATCGCCAGCACCCTGGCCGCTGAGGGAGCGGACCTCGCCCTGCTGGCCCGCGACCCGGCCCGGCTCCGCACGGCCGCCAAGGAGCTGGCCACGGAGCATGGCCGCCAGGTGCTTGCCCTGCCCGCCGACACGACCGATGACGCGGCGGTCCGGGCCGCCTTCGCCCGCACCGCCGGCGAGCTGGGCGGGATCGACATCCTGGTCAACAACGCCGCCGAGCCCGCCGCCCCGGGTTCGGCCCGGGCCCTGGCCGACCTGGTCGATGCCGACCTGCTCGCGGCGATCGACACGAAGGTGGTCGGCTACGTTCGCTGCGCCCGGGCCGCCGCGCCGTACATGATCGCCCAGGGCTGGGGCCGGATCGTCAACATCAGCGGCCTGGCCGCCCGCAGCGTGAGCACGCCGTCCGGCTCGATCCGCAACGTCGCCGTCGCGGCCCTGACCAAGACCCTCGCGGACGAGCTGGGCCCGGCCGGGATCAACGTCACCGTGGTGCACCCGGGCCTGACCGCGACCGAGCGCACCCCGGCCATGATCGCCGGCTACGCCGCCGCCCACGGCATCACCGAGGACGAGGCCGTGGCCGACCTGGCCGCGGGCATCAGCATCGGCCGCATCATTACCGCGGCGGAGGTGGCTGATGTCGTCGCCTTCCTGGCCTCGCCGTGCAGCGTGGCCATCAACGGTGACGCCATCGCCGCCGGGGGCGGCGCGCCGGGCGCCATCCACTACTGAGCGGGCGGCGGCGGACACCGAGGTCAGGGCCTCACGGGGTGGAAGTAGCCGGGACCGTGGGCGACGCCGTGCCCGTCACCGTCGGGCTCGGCGTGGGCGTGACCGAGATGGACGCGCTTGGCGACGGGGACGTGGGTGTGGGGGTGGCGGACGGCGACACGCTCGTCGCTGAGCTGGACGGGCTGGCCGGCGTGGTACTCGGCGACGGGCTTGACGGGCTGGCCGTGGTGGCCGGGGTACTCCCCTGGGCCGGGCCGAGCAGGCTCGGGGTCTGCACCGCGTGGTGGCTGGGCGTCAGCAGCAGGGCCACCGCGGCGACGACCACACCCAGCACCACGACCACGCCGCCGGTGGCCGCACCCGCGGCGAAGGCGCGGCGATCCCGCCGGTACTCGGTCTGCCGGCGCTCGCGCAGCCAGGCAGGCAGCGTGGCCCGCTGCGCGGCCCAGCTGTTGAACGGCGCCGCGGCCATGCCCAGCGTGGGGAACAGCAGGAGCACGGCGAGCAGCACCCCGCTCAGCTGGGTCACCCTGGTCAGCGCGCCCGCGATGCCGGCCAAGCCCAGCACGGCCAGCGACGACTCGGCCCAGTTGGCCCGCAGCGCTTCCCACCACTTGGCCCGCTCGCTGGTCTTGGGGGTGCGCAGGAACGCCGCATTACGGGCGAACAGTCCCAGCACCGAGGCGCGGGCCACCACCAGCGAGGTCGACTGCCAGATGAAGAACGCGCCGAGCGCGTCCCGCCACGAGGCGCCGGTCCCCCGGCGCAGCAGCGCGACCGCGCGGACCAGGCCCAGCCCGACCAGCACCGGCACCGTGGCCACCAGGAACGGGGTGAGCTTGCGGAACAGCTCCCCGCCTCCGGTGGCCAGGTTCGCCGCCCCGGCCAGCAGGAACACCAGGAATATCAGCCCGAGCAGGTCGCCGTACCACTGGATGCCCCCGGCCAGGTAGGCCCAGCGCTGCGCCTCTGTCAGGTGGTTCTCCCTGGTCTTCCGGCCCGGGATGAGTGACCGCCAGTGCATCCGCAGGATCTGGATCCCGCCGAAGCACCACCGGTACCGCTGGCCTTTGAGCCCTTCGAACGTCAGCGGCATGATGCCGCGGCCCCAGGTCTGGTCCATGTGCAGCCCGTGCCAGCCCGCCCGGAGCAGGCGAAGCGAAAGCTCGGCGTCCTCGGTGATGCACCACTCGTCCCAGCCGCCCAGCTGCTCCAGCGCAACCCGCCGGATCAGCCCCATCGTGCCTGCGAAGATGGCCCCGTCGTGCTCGTTGCGCGAGGGCTGGGAGATAGCGAAGAAGTACTTGTAGGAGTAATACAGCCGCCGGTAGTAAGGCGCCGTCTCCCAGTCGCGGTAGTCCTGCGGAGCCTGGATGAACCCGACCCACGGCTCGGCGAAGGCTGGCGCGCAGCCGCGGAGGAACCCCGGCTCGATCTGGTAGTCGGAGTCGACCACGCCGATTACCTCGGCGGCCTCGTCGGTAAGCTCGCGCAGCGCGTAGTTCAGCGCGCCGGACTTGTAGCCGGGCCAGTCCTCCAGGTGGGCGAACTTGACGCCGTGCCGGGCGCACCATGCTTCGACCGGGCGCCAGAGCTTCTCGTCGTCGGTGTTGTCGTCGATGAGGATGACCTCGTAGCGCGGATAGTCCAGGCGAAGCAGGTGGCGGAGCGTCTCGATGACCATGTCCGGCGGCTCGTTGTGCGCCGGGACATGCAGGCTCACGAACGGGAGATCGCGCTCCGCCACAGCGGGCAGCGGGTGGGACCGGGTGATGCGGCGCCGCCAGTCCTCAGTGCCCAGCGCATCGCAGATCTCCCACAGGTAGGCGCAGGACAGCAGGGCCGCGAACACCTCGAGCACCCAGAGCAGCACGCCGCCGACCGTGCTCGCCGGGCCGAGGTGGCTCTCGAAGGTCCATCTCAGCGCGAACACCAGGTACACGACGAACAGGAAGACGCTGGAGGACCAGCACAGGTGCGCCCGCGCGTTCCAGCGGCGGGTCACCGGCAGCCAGATCAGGCTGGCGACCAGCAGGCCCGCCACGCCCGCGACCAGGTTGTGCTCGGTGGCGTGAAGCAGCCGGAGCACGCCGCCCGCGGCCGCGGCCAGCACTGCGGTGCCGATGAGGGCCAGGGCGAAGCGCCGGGAGGCCGCCCAGGCTCCCGCCACCCGAGGCCGGGGCCGGGCCCGCACGAACAGCCCGGCCGATCCCAGGGGTGCTGCCACGATCCCAGCCAGCAGCAGCGCTGCAAGCATGAGTATCCTCGCC